>JBGVIE010000057.1:0-2339 GCA_045122895.1 Lachnospiraceae bacterium | reverse complement strand
AATTGCAGCTAGTAGTGTCGGTATGAAATGATTGCTTAATGTGTTACCTTCTTTAAGGCCTCTTTTAGTTCTTCCACCGAAAGCCATTCTTTATTAGTCTCAGAATTATATTCAAATCCGTCCTCTACAAGCTTTCCGCCTGGAAGTATATCATTCGGATTCTTCCAGTCAAAGTTTGGATAAATGATGTAGTGCTTCTCGTATTCATATGTGAGTCTTGAATCATCTCTCGTCACCATTACTTCATGAAGCTTCTCACCTTCTCGTATACCAAATTCATTGATTTTGCAGTCAGGCTTCATAGCTTTAGCGAGGTCTCCTATATGGAAGGATGGAATCTTTGATATATATGTCTCTCCACCTCTGGATTCCTCAAGTGCCTTAAACACGAGTTCGACCCCCTGTTCAAGTGTTATCCAGAATCTGGTCATTCTCATATCAGTCACGCCAAGTTCATTCCCACCAGCTTCGATTATCTTCTTCCAGATTGGAATAACAGAACCTCTGCTGCCTGCTACATTGCCATATCTGACAACAGAGAATACAGTTCCACCTGCTCCACTATATGCGTTGGCTGCGATAAACAGTTTGTCTGATACCAGCTTGGTTCCTCCATACAGATTAATCGGATTAACAGCCTTATCTGTGGATAAAGCCACAACCTTCTTAACACCCTTATCAAGTGCAGCGTCTATTACATTCTGAGCTCCGTGAATATTAGTCTTAATCGCTTCCATAGGGTTGTACTCACATGTAGGCACCTGCTTCATAGCTGCTGCATGTATTACATAGTCAACACCTTCAAAAGCTCTGTAGAGCCTGTCTCTGTCTCTCACATCCCCGATGAAGAATCTTACCTTAGACATATCCACTCTGTTTTGGTAATCTGTCTTCATCACACTTTGCTTATATTCGTCACGTGAATAAATAATTACTTTCTTAGGATTATATCTGGCAAAAATCATCTCAAGAAACTTCTTACCGAAAGAACCCGTACCACCTGTAATTAAAATCGTCTTATCATTTAACATTTGCTTTAATCTCCTACATCTTTTTCAAATTCAATATACGATATATATCGTCATTTCTCTCTAGTATCTTAAGCATACACATCTGTCAATATATGAATATCTTCCAAAAGCTTATCGATGGCTTTCTCATATGATTCAAGCATTTTCACGCCTTTGTCCACGATTTCTCTTATTTCATCTTCTTCGTTTTTCTTAAAGCTATATACCTCTTTTAATACGTCATAATTATCTTTCATATTATATATAGAAATCAAATCAAATATTGCATCTTCATTCATCATATTATTTATTTTTTCGAGTTTTTCGGAATACTTTATAATTTCGTTGTTTTTTCCCTTCTTGTATAACTCATAGAATTTATTGTAATCACGAACTCCCTGCTCACATTTTCTCCTGATGGCCGATACTCTCTCTGGAATCTCCATAAACTCTTCTATTATCTTTTTCTTCTGTTCTCCGTCAAATGCAGGTTCTGCGCCATCTATCAGTTCTTTGAAATTGATTTCTCTATTGCAATATTTTTCAATCGCCTCTTTAAGCGTCATTAGGATTGCGCCTTTCTTGAGTGCTCCCCCTTCTGTCGCATCTATAACCGTTGTATCAGGATACATCTTAATCTGTTTCTCGAACCATCTAAGATACATTTCCATATTCTTCATTGTAGGAATCTGTTTCCCATCTATTCCTTCCACCAATACCTCACCTGTTTTTCTTGTAAGAGATTTCCTGTTAATCTCCTCACCGTATACTGATGATGCATGACTTTGTTCTCCTGCGAACGCAAGATCCTGTCCCACTAGTATAATAGTCTTAAAACCAAGATATCTTGCAAGTGAGAATGCATTGTTAGCTACAGAGCCTCCCGTCTCCAGTGGCGATATCTTCACTCCTGCATATCTTTGATATATATCATAAACAAAAGAATCCGGTTCGCAAAAATAGAATATCTTGTTTTTCATCTTTTCTATCAGTTTATAGTTTCCATCATCGCAAGTTACAACAGGAATTCCTGTAGCCAGTTCATGATCTATTACCGTAAGCGGTTTATGAGGATCTACAGTTATTGTGATATCAGGGATTATTCCGGCATTAAGCACAGGCTTAAGCGCAGTATCCACCACTAAAATAAACGCCTTACCAACTGCCTGTTTTATATCTTCTACATTCTTATCAAGAGATGGTCCCGCCGACACTATAATAGCAGGTATATCTGTCAAATTCACTTTGTCAAACTGTTCTTTAAGTTCATTTATTGTGTATTGTTCAATCATATCCGGAATATTTTTAAGCATATTTACAATAAACTCA
>JBGVIE010000056.1:0-2891 GCA_045122895.1 Lachnospiraceae bacterium | reverse complement strand
TCAATGAACGAACTACAGATGCTGGAGCTAATGGGCGTCCGGAAACTCATGAGAAGGAATGGTGCATTTTTTTGAAAAAGGATATTTCCTGCTGTGAAGATATAACATACGAGAACTTGGTGGAATTCATTTCAAATAAGGCGGATAGCGATGCCATTATTGTAAAGGATTTATGGGGTAATTATGTTTAATATAGTTTTCAGTCTTACGGAGACATTGAAAGCACGCGAATATTGATTAGGTTACAATCGCTGTTAGTGCCAACGAAAAAACAGAGTACATAAGAAATGCATCTGTCCTTTCGTTGGTGCTAATAGCGATTTTGCCGAATTGAACAAAGTCGCGTCCCCAAGTCGTTATGTATGGATTTTCAATACCTATCCTTCGGAGTAAAGATTATTGAAGATCGGTCATGTACAAGACGACTTTTAAATTTATGGCATAGCAAATAAGCCTCATTGCTGAGACTATTTTTTAATATATAGAAGCTCACTTTTTAAATCCGTAGTGGCATATGCAGTTGTGGTTTTCCAAGATGACCACCGCAGCACTTGCATACGGATATTTTTATGTCGTATAAGGTTTCTATGATTTGTGGTGCATCCATATCTTTAAGTATGGATATGTATTTTCTACATCCAAGAAGGTTGCGGCATAAGGTAAGATGCTTGTTTTTGCTACGGGTACATAGTAATCCGTAATGCCTGATTCTAACAAATCTTTTTGGTGGTACGTGCATAAGAAATCTTTTTACAAACTCTACACCAGAGATGGTTAGCTCCTTCCATTTACCTTTTTCCCGGTAGTCTTTGACATAATAGGTAACGTTATCTTCATCCATGCGAATGATACGGTGGTTGCTGATAGCGATACGGTGGGTGTACTTACCGAGATAATTAATGACAGACTGTGCACCATTGAAGGTTTTCTTACAATGGGGTACCCAGTCTTTGTCATAGCAGATGTTAAGAAGCTCTTTGAAGGAGTAGCTGTTGCGATACTTTTCACTAGAACCATGAAATTCCAGCTTGTTATCCTTGTATAGAGATTTAAGTTCAGCCATATATTTGCCACGAAATACCCTGGACAACACTTTTACAGGCAAGAAGAATTCTTCGCCTTTGTCACGCCATCTGTTGTTTGGCGAAAGACCACCACCAAGAAGAATGACATGGATATGTGGATGGTAGTTCATTTCAGAACCCCATGTGTGAAGGACACAGATATATCCAACTTTAGCACCAAGATGTTTGTTGTCGAAAGTGAGTTCGTTTATGGTGGCTGATACAGTGTGATACAGTGCATCATATAATAACTGCTGGTTGCTATAGATGATTGGATTTAATTCTTGAGGAACAGTAAATACTACATGAAAGTATGGAGCATCCAGTACATCCTCGCGACGCTTATCAATCCACTTTTCTTTAGGTAGAGCCTGACACATAGGACAACATCTGTTACGACAGGAATTGTAATGAACCTCAAGCTGACCACAATCCTCACATATGCTGACATTGGTACCATAAGCTCCTGTCTTGCAGTTGATGATGCAATGGGCAACCTTGGCCTGTTGCGAAGATGGGGAGTAGTGTTCAAGGTATCGAGGATAAAATCGATGAAATATATCCTGTACAGTAGGTTTAGTCATTAAGGTCACCTACTTCCCTGTCAAAAGGACTGGTAATGCCAAGAACAGTCTTATTACTTAGATGTAGATATACTTCAGTGGATTTTGGGTCACGATGTCCCAGTAATGTCTGAATGTAACGGAATTCTACACCGTTTTCCAACAGATGTGTTGCAAAAGCATGGCGTAAGGTGTGTGGTGAGATACGTTTGGTAAATCCGGCTTTTTTGCATGTATCTCTGAGATACTGCTGGACAGCAGATTGGGTGATGCGGTTATGAGGCTTGTTCTTTTGAATAAATAAAGCGCCCATAGGTTTATTATAAGCAAACCAGTATTCGGTAAGTATATCCAGAGACTTTTGAGAAAGTATGGTGTACCTGTCAATGCGTGATTTAGACTTTCGTACATGGACAGTCATATTTGTTCTGGAAATATCACAATAATCCAGATATACAGCTTCGGACACACGAAGTCCTGAGCCATATAATAAAGAAAATATGGCTTTGTATTTGATATCATCTACAAATTCAAGTAAGTGGTTGATTTCTTCCAGGGACAGAATGGTTGGCAGATGATAATCCTCTTTCATACGAGGAATAACATCATCATCCCAAGGCTTGTGCAAGACTCTGCGGAAGAAGAAATGAATGGCAGAATTGTAATGGTTTAAAGTTGTGGCTGCAATGGTTTCTTGCTTGAAAAGAAGAAAGTTTCTAACATCCTCTGCTGTTATGTCCTGAGGATCCTTTCCTGTATATTCAAGGAAACGAAGTATAAAATCTGTATAAGTTTTAATAGAACTGTCAGCAAGATTGCGAAGCTTAGCTTCAATATGTAATTGATTAATATATTTTTCGTACATAAATGACCTCCGTAAAATAAATGAAATGTTAATAGATTTACAACTATTTACGGTGGTGCATTTGCTTGATAAAACTGCTTGTGTAAGCAGCCGGAAAGTAGTATTATTTTCATAGGCAGTTATAGGGGCTAAGCCCGTTTTTGAAGTTTGTTTTTGTTCGCACTCTAACAATACTATCTTGGGATAATCCTGTCACTGCCTTTTTTAGAAAAAGTAAAAACTGCGCCATAGCCTTGACAAGCCATCGCGCAGCGATTTTGTTCAATTTGAATTTGTAAAGATGTCAGAATACAAAAGTAATTCCATATAGTAGAGGTATAATTGTAATGAAAAAGAGTATCACAAAAAATGCAATAGTAAGATATTTGATAATATGTTTCTGTATTACATATTTGTCAT
>JBGVIE010000055.1:0-7356 GCA_045122895.1 Lachnospiraceae bacterium | reverse complement strand
GATCAATCTCTCCCTGGTTTGATTTCCTTGATAATGGTGATGTTGTCATATCAAGAAAATGTCTTAGGAAATTCTCAACACCAAAGTTTGTTAAGGCAGAGCCAAAAAATACCGGAGATAACTCACCTGCCTGAATTTCATCTAAATCAAATTCTGCACTGGCTCCGTCAAGCAATTCTATATCTTCCTGCAATTTGTCATACTTATCCTGTCCTATTTCTGCCAACAACTCTTCACTGTCTATTGGTAGTTTTGTCGAATCAACTTCCTTCTGCCCATTCATAGCAGCCTTAAAGGTCGTTACCATTCCTTCTTTTCTCTCATATACACCCTTGAATTCCTTGCCTGAACCTATTGGCCAGTTGATTGGACAGGTCTTAATTCCAAGTACATTCTCGATATCATCAAGAAGTTCAAAAGGATCATTTGCCTCTCTATCCATCTTATTAATAAATGTAAAAATTGGTATATGTCTCATTACACACACCTTAAAAAGCTTGATTGTCTGCTTTTCTACACCCTTTGATGCATCAATTACCATTACCGCAGAGTCTGCAGCCATAAGTGTTCTGTAGGTATCTTCCGAGAAATCCTGATGCCCCGGTGTATCCAGAATATTAATGCAAAATCCATCATAATTAAATTGAAGTACTGAGGATGTTACTGAAATACCTCTTTCTTTCTCGATTTCCATCCAGTCTGATACTGCATGCTTTGCTGTTTTCTTGCCTTTTACACTTCCTGCAAGATTGATAGCTCCCCCGTAGAGCAAAAACTTTTCTGTCAATGTAGTCTTACCTGCATCCGGATGGGAAATTATTGCAAAAGTTCTTCTTTTCTTAATTTCACTTGTTATATCAGCCACCTTGGTGTCCTCCTGTAATTTTCTTTTTTACTGTATGATATAGTACCTTTTTTTGTATGCTTAGTCAACAAAAAAAGCTCCGGTCACATATGTAACCAGAGCTTTATTTCTACTCTATGAATTATACTAACTCAAGTAAAACTTCCATAGCTGCATCGCCTTTTCTCTGTCCAATCTTAACGATTCTTGTGTAACCACCGTTACGATCAGCATACTTTGGAGCGATTTCATCGAATAACTTCTGTGTTAAGTCTACTTCTTTAGTAGCCTTCTTCTTTCCAGCTGCTTCTGTTGGAACTTCCTTTACTGTGTAAAGAACCTTAAGCATCTGTCTTCTAGCATGGAGACGTGAAGGCATATCCTTCTTGATTGTCTTTTCTACTTCATCGTAAACTGTAACTTTCTTACCATCTACAACTTCCTTAACTCTCTTACCGTCTTTATCTTTTCTAGCTACCTTAGCTTTAACTGTAACTTCTTCAAAATTATCCTTTTCCTTAACTGCCATAGCAATTAATCCTTCAGCGACTTTACGAATCTCTTTCGCTCTTGTCTCTGTAGTAACAATCTTACCATTCTGAAGTAATGATGTTACCTGGCCTCTGATTAACGCTTTTCTCTGACTAGCAGTTCTTCCAAGCTTTCTATATCCTGCCATTGTGCTATTGCCTCCTTTACTTCATTGTACAACTGATTAATCTTCGTTAGGCTGTAAGTGCAAACCTAAATCTTTTAACTTGTTAAGAACTTCTTCCAGTGACTTCTTACCAAGATTTCTTACCTTCATCATATCTTCCGGAGTTCTGTTTGTTAACTCTTCAACTGTATTGATTCCGGCTCTCTTTAAGCAGTTGTATGAACGAACTGATAACTCTAATTCGTCTATGTTCATTTCTAACACTTTAACTTTTTCGTTTACTTCTTTCTCAACCATAACATCTGCGTTAAGTGCTACTTCTGAAAGATTGATGAATAAGTTAAGGTGCTCATTAAGAACCTTAGCTGCCAAGCTTACAGCTTCATCTGGAGCTAATGTTCCGTTTGTATATACTTCTAATGTTAATTTGTCATAATCTGTAATCTGACCAACACGAGTATTCTCAATTGCTAAGTTCACACGTTCTACCGGTGTATAGATAGAATCAATGGCGATTACACCAATTGGTGTATCCTCTTTCTTATTCTTGTCTGAACTTACATATCCTCTACCCTTTGTGATTGTTAACTCCATATTGAGTCTGCTATCAGCACCACCATTAAGTGTTGCGATAACCTGGTCTGGATTAAGAATTTCAACATCTGCATCTGTCTTGATATCTGCAGCTGTTACAACACCGTCTCCGGTCATTTCAATATAGGCTGTCTTAGGTTCATTACTGCTACTGTCATTCTTTATAGCTAAAGATTTAATGTTCATAATAATTTCCGTTACGTCTTCCTTTACTCCAGGAATAGAACTGAACTCATGAAGAACTCCATCTATATTAACCTGACTTACAGCAGCACCCGGTAATGAAGAAAGCATAATTCTTCTAAGTGAATTACCAAGTGTAGTACCGTAACCTCTTTCAAGAGGTTCAACGACAAATTTACCGTATTTCTTATCTTCTGATATCTCTACGATGTCAATATTTGGTTTTTCAAAATCGAACACTATAAAGCCCCTCCTTTATATATTTTAGGAATTGCCTAAGCCTATTTAGAATATAATTCGACAATAAGCATTTCATTTACAGGTACATCAATGTTTTCTCTTACTGGTAAAGCTTTAACTGAACCCTTAAGATTTTCCTGATCTGCTTCAAGCCATTCTGGAACTAATCTTCCTGCTGTTACTTCAAGAATATCTTTGTATCTCTGTGAAGCCTTGCTCTTTTCTCTGATTTCGATAACGTCACCAGCTTTTACAAGGTATGAAGGAATGTTTACCTGCTTACCATTAACTAATACATGCTTATGGTCAACAATCTGTCTAGCTTCTCTTCTTGTTCTTGCTAAACCTAAACGGAATACTACATTGTCAAGTCTGAGCTCAAGGATTGTCATAAGGTTATCACCTGTTAATCCCTTCATTCTCTGAGCCTTGTTGAAGTAGTTTCTGAAAGGTTTTTCAAGTACACCATATATAAACTTAGCTTTCTGCTTCTCTCTTAACTGGAGACCATACTCGCTCATCTTCTTATTTGCTCTGTTTAATTTTCTATTTGATTTCTTATCTATTCCTAAATAGATTGGATCTAAATCAAGAGATCTACATCTTTTAAGAACTGGAACTCTATTTACTGCCATTTAAAATCGCACCTCCTAATTAGACTCTTCTACGTTTTGGTGGACGACATCCATTATGTGGAACTGGAGTAACATCCTTGATACTTGTAACTTCAAGTCCGCATGCCTGAAGCGCACGGATAGCTGCTTCTCTACCAGAACCTGGACCCTTAACCATAACATCTACTGTCTTTAAACCATGTACCAAAGCTGCCTTCGTTGCAGTTTCCGCTGCCATCTGAGCTGCATAAGGAGTAGATTTCTTTGAACCTCTAAATCCAAGACCACCGGCACTTGCCCATGAAAGAGCATTTCCTTCTGTATCTGTTAATGTTACGATTGTATTATTAAAAGATGATTGAATGTGTGCCTGTCCACGTTCAACGTTTTTCTTAACGCGCTTCTTTGTCACTTTCTTTGTAACTTTAGCCATTTTTAAACTAACCTCCCTTATGGGTTTCTATTATTATTTCTTCTTATTTGCAACAGTTCTCTTAGGACCTTTTCTTGTTCTTGCGTTTGTCTTTGTCTTCTGACCACGAACAGGAAGGCCTTTTCTATGACGGATACCTCTGTAGCATCCAATTTCCTGTAATCTCTTGATATTTAAAGCGATTTCTCTTCTCAAATCACCTTCAACTGTCTGAGTTGCATCGATTACTTCACTAATTCTCTTAACTTCTTCGTCTGTTAAATCTCTACAACGTGTGTTAGGGTCAACCTTTGCTTCAGCAAGGATACGGTTTGAGCTAACTCTTCCGATACCATAGATATAAGTTAATCCGATTTCTACACGCTTTTCTCTTGGTAAATCAACACCTGAAATACGAGCCATGTGTGTATTACACCTCCATCAAATTATTAATCATACATCACACTCTTGCGTAGCCCGCTATGTATATAACGTCTGAAATGTGTACGTAGCCTTATGATGCATTCTATTGTTTGTTACCTGATTGCCTGCTAATTGACAATCAAAAAAGATATTTTGAGCTTTCGCTCTTATTAAATAGCAATAGTACGTTGGCACTATCGCTGCAGCCGCAAATCAAACGTATAATGCTTTTCCTAAAAAACACTATACACACGCACAAAAGCGGAATAATTAAATATTAATAATTATCCCTGTCTCTGTTTGTGCTTTGGGTTCTCACAGATAACTCTGATGCTACCCTTTCTCTTAATAATTTTGCATTTTTCGCAAATAGGTTTAACTGATGATCTAACTTTCACAGTAAATCCTCCTTTCAAAAAAGTCCGTCTTACATTGTATCATATGATTTTTTATAATGCAAGAAAAACTTTTGCTCATAACAGAAATTTTTCTGTTATTTGTCACGCCACACAATTCTTCCTTTGGTTAAATCGTATGGTGACAATTCAATAGTTACTTTATCCCCAGGGAGAATACGAATGAAATTCATTCTTAACTTTCCACTTATATGGGCTAATACCTGATGACCATTTTCAAGTTCTACCTGAAACATTGCATTAGGTAATTTTTCAACTACAGTTCCTTCTATTTCAATAACATCAGCTTTTGACATATTCACATATCCTCCATTTGATTTTCATGATTTACTCAGCTTAATAATTTTACTCAACGTAAAATAGTTAATATTTCCGGCTCACCATCTGTAATTAATATTGTATTCTCATAGTGAGCAGATAATGAATGATCTTTTGAAATAACAGTCCAATCATCCGAAAGCCACTCTACTTCATAAGTTCCAGCATTTATCATAGGTTCAACTGCAAGAGTCATACCAGGCTGTAATCTTATTCCTCTTCTCGGCTGTCTAAAATTAGGTATCTCCGGTGCTTCATGAAGCTCTTTACCGATTCCATGTCCTACCAAATCTCTTACAACTCCATATCCACATATGTCAGCAAAATCGTTAATCGCACAAGATATATCGTTTAAATGATTACCACTTTTAGCCATCTTAATTCCTTCGTAGAAAGCTTTTTTTGTATTTGCTATCAATTCACCGGCTTCTTTGCTTATCTGCCCCACACCATGTGTTCTTGCAGCATCAGCATGATAGCCTTTGTATATCAGTCCCGCATCCAGACTTACTATATCGCCTTCCTTTAATATTCTGTCCCTGGACGGAATACCATGAACTACTTCTTCATTAACTGATACACATATTGACGCCGGAAATCCGTTATAATTAAGAAAAGATGGTATGCACCCTAATTTTCTTATCATATTATCGCCCATTTTGTCAATATCATATGTTGATATTCCAGGCTTTATTGCATTTCTAAGTTCCTCATGAACTCTTGCAAGGAGCGCCCCGGCTTCTCGCATCAAAGTGATTTCTCTTTGTGACTTAATCGTAACTGACATTGTCTTATGCTCCTAAAATATTAACGATTGCACCGAATACATCGTTCATATCCTGTGTTCCGTCAACTTCAACTAATACGTCTGATTTTGTATAGTAATCAATTAATGGCTGTGTCTGATCATGATATACATCAAGACGCTTCTTAACTGTTTCCGGCTTATCATCATCTCTTAATATAAGCTCTGCTCCACATCTGTCACAAATTCCTTCAACCTTTGTTGGAATATGTACGATATGATATGTTGCTCCACATGATACACAAGCTCTTCTTCCTGACATTCTAGCTATAATGTTTTCATCTGGAACTTCTACATTAATAGCATAATCAATCTTTTCATCAAGCTTTGCTAAAGCAGCATCCAAGCTTTCTGCCTGTGGAATTGTTCTTGGGAATCCGTCAAGTACATATCCGTTCTTGCAATCATCCTGTTTTACTCTGTCTACTACTAAATCTACTACTAATTCATCTGGTACTAATAATCCCTGATCCATATATGTCTTTGCTTTCTGTCCTAATTCAGTACCATTTTTAATGTTCGCTCTAAAAATATCTCCTGTTGAAATATGTGGTATTGCATATTTGTCAGCGATCATTTTTGCCTGTGTTCCTTTTCCTGCTCCAGGAGCTCCTAACATAATTATCTTCATATTCTTCACTTTTCCTTTCAAACTTGACCTTCTCACTTAAAGCAAAGATTGACAATAAGTGCAGTTTTACTGCATCCTATTGCCTCTCTTTAATGCTCTATATATTCAAAAATCCCTGATAGCTTCTAACTACCATCAATGACTCAACCTGTTTCATTGTCTCAAGAATAACACCTACGATAATGATAAGTGATGTTCCACCAAATGATAAGCTGGCATTGAACACACCTGAAATAACAAGTGGTACAGTTGCCACAAGTATTAGTCCTACAGCACCGATAAATACAAGATTATTTAAAATCGCATTTAAGTAGTCCTGTGTTGGCTTTCCCGGTCTGATACCTGGAATGAAGCCACCCTGTTTCTTCATATTATCAGCTACTTCAATTGGATTGAATGTAATTGATGTATAGAAGTAAGCAAACGCTACTACAAGTACTATGTAAAGAATGAAACCTACTGAGTACTTAGCAAGTGCTCCTGTTCTAAACCAATATGAAGAAGATAAGTAATGTGTCCATTCCGGAGCACTTCCACTACCTTTAACAAACTCAAAAATTACTGCTGGGAATGTTAGTAATGACTGAGCAAAGATAATTGGAATAACACCAGCTGTATTCACTTTAAGAGGAATGTGTGTTGATTGACCGCCATACACTTTTCTTCCCTGCATCTTTTTAGAATACTGAACTGATATTCTTCTCTCGCCACCATTAAGTAACACTACAAATCCTACAACAAAAGCAACTACCGCAAAGATAATCACAATACTAAGACCTGCAGCACCCTTTGATGAAGCGTTTAATACAAACTTTTCAAATAATGCAATGAAATCATCTGGCATCGTCGAAACTATGTTTATCAAAAGGATAACAGAAATACCATTTCCTAATCCTTTTTCTGTTACGTTCTCACCCATCCACATAAGAATTGCGGAGCCGGCTGTCATAACCGCGATTGCAACTATTATAATTCCCCAATGTTTGAGAGTTGAATTTCCAGCTGTTGAGCCGAAGATTCCTCCATTATAGAAATTGATAGCCATAGCTGTTGACTGTATTAAAGACAACACTATAGTTACGTATCTTGTAATTTCAGTAATCTTCTTTCTTCCATCCTCTCCATCCTTCTGCATCTCTTCAAGCTTAGGAATAGCTATTGTTAAGAGCTGCATAATAATTGATGAAGTAATGTATGGTGTAATACTCAATGTAAAAA
>JBGVIE010000054.1:0-30252 GCA_045122895.1 Lachnospiraceae bacterium | reverse complement strand
TGTAAAAAACGAGGATGTTATAAAGACAGTAGATACTCTCTTAAAAAGTGTCACATCAAAGTTGTCAGTTGTGTCGCTGAACGAAGCAGAAGAAGACAGCTTCAAAGCGCTGGCACTTCTTTGGGAAGACCTGCCGATGGTAGTGAATGAAGAGACAACTCTTCGTGCAGCAAGAGGTTCAAAGATGGGATTTGTAAAGCTTACTTTTAACTTTTTATCATCTCAGGAGCTGCTTGTGGAGAACCAGGGAAGATACTATCCAAGTGAGAGATTTAAAGCCCTGATAGAGAATTACTTTGATGAATACAAAGGAAGATTATATGAGATTATGAAAGGAGATGTGTAGGGGATGCCACATATTAACAGAATCAGAGTTAATAACGTAAAGTACAACTTTGGTACTCAGTATTATGATGATTTTCTGATGCGCTTTTCAGGAAAAAATACAATCTACGATTTAGCAAACGGTGGCGGTAAAAGTGTCCTTATGCTGCTTCTTTTTCAGAACCTTATACCTAATTGTACTCTCGATGAAAAACAGCCGATTGAAAAATTATTCAGAACAAATGAGGGCAGCAAGACTATTCATTCAATGATTGAATGGAAGCTTAGCGATGTTCATATAAAAGAGAATTACAAATATATGTTGACCGGTTTTTGCGCGAGAAAAGCGAAAGAATCAGATGCAGATGAGCTTGGTAGTACAGTTAGAGATAACGCGAGTGTTGAATACTTTAACTATTGTATTTTTTACAGAGAATACAATGACAACGATATCAAGAATCTGCCACTTGTGCAAAACGGACAGCGAATCACCTACAACGGACTTAAGAATTATCTTAGAGAACTTGAGAGAAAAGATTTAGGTCTGGTGGTTAAGATTTTTGACAGAAAAAACGAATATCAAAGATTCATAAGTGAGTACGGACTTTATGAAAGCGAATGGGAAATTATAAGAGGAATCAACAAGACGGAAGGCCATGTGAGAACATACTTTGAGACAAATTACAAGACTACAAGAAAGGTAGTTGAAGATTTGCTTATAGAGGAGATAATTGAGAAATCCTTTATGAACAAGTATGCAGGCGGCGAGAATGACAATATGGCAAAGACGCTTCTTGATATCAAGGATAAGCTTATCGAGCTTTCTAAGAAAAAAGATGAAATGTCAGCTTTTGACAGACAAAAAGAGATAATCGAAGGATTTGCAGGAACAACTTCGTCGATCAAAAATCTCTATTTTGGGAAGAAGGAAAATGAGCAGAAGGTTGCAAGAATATACAACACCATAATGCTTAGTGAGGATAAATACAGTGAGAAAAGAGAAGCTCTTCTTGAGCAACTAGAATTTATCAGACAGTCAGAAAAAGAGGCACAAAGACTTAGAGACAGTGCAGTAGTTCTTGGCGATATGAAGTCAGTATCTGAGCTCAATCTAAGACTTGAATCGTTAGAAAAAGAATCAGAGGTCCTTAAGGACAGATGTCAAAGTATCAAGGCTGAGCTTATAAAGTGTGAGAGTATCAATGACTATTTAGATTACATCAGTTACAAGAAAGAAGCAGAAGTAATTAAAGCGATTTTATCGGCCAGAAGAAAAGATGGCGGTGCACTTATGGAAGAGGTGGCTGACCTGGCAGGCGAAATCTATGAAAGAAACAAAGAAAAGCTATATACACTTGAGAATGAGCTTTGCAGCGAGCAGGAAATCTTTGATAAAGAGATAGAGGCAAACAGAGTCTTGTCAGAAGACGAGAGAAGCTTAAGCAATGAGCTTGCCGTATTAAGGGACAATGCTGACACTAAAAAAACAGAATACGAGATGTTAAATGGAAAACTTGGTTCTTATATGGCGGATGCCGGAATAATAGTTGCAGCCGGCACGCCTAAAAAGGCGAAAGACCTTCAGGATAAAATAACAGAATACACGAATAAGGTTAATGAGCTAAAAGAAGAAAGTGATTCTATCAGAGAAAAGGAAACGAGGACAGAACTTGATATGGTTGCTCTCTCGTACAGGCAAAAGCAGATAGAAAGAGAGATAGAAAAAGCCCTTATTCTTGAAGAAGAATTAAGAGAACAGGATGAGCGCTTTAAGAAGATAAACGAAGTCTATGCAGGCAAGAAAATCGAGACTATGCTTACCGATGTAATCAGACAGATTACAGAGCTTGAAGATGAACTTAAATATATAGATGGAGCTCTAAATGCAGCAAAAGAAGGCAAGTGTGTGGCAGAAAGTGATGATGTCAAAGAGATTATTGATTACATCGAGAGATATCATGGGTTTATATGTAAGTCTGGTGCAGACTATCTTAGAGATATGTCGGATGAGGAGCGCGAATCACTAATCAACAGAGTCCCGTTTTTGCCATACGCAGTAATAATCACAGACAAATTCCAAAATGTGTTGTCGGACACGAAGATAATGGAATGGTTTGGAAAAAAAGACGGCGTAGTGTTCCTGATAGATGAAAAAGCGCTTAATGATTATGAGACGTTGATTAATCAGGACGGTGTTATAGTGGCGACTAAGAAGAGAAAATATATGTATAATGATAAGACTTTGGTTGCAACTGTTGCAGAGCTGACGGAGAAAAAGGCTGAGTATGAGAACAAGCTGCTAAGACTTATGGAATACGTAGAGGTAATACGAAGCGACTACGCTTTTATGGAGACCTATGAGGAGAAAAATCACAGGCAGGAGATAAACAGGCTTAAAGATGAACTTTTGCTGGTAGAAGAAGATATCAATGCAAATAAAAGTCGGAAAGCGATTTTGGCAGAAGATAAAAAAATATGTCAAAACAGCATAACAGAGCTTGAAAACAGAATTCTTGAATTGGAAAAAGAAAAGGAGCTCTACGAGGTAATCGCATCACTTTATGAAAAGACACAGGAGTTTGAAAGTGAGCTTAAAGAACTGGAAATCAGGATAAGCACAAAACAGAAGAATTACAGTGATTTATCTGAAAGGCTTAAGGCTAAGCTAAATCAGAACGAAAAGCGTGGCAAACTGATTGAATCACTGCAGTCAAAGATAAAGAACATAAACGATACATGGGAAAACAGATATAAGATTTATTATAAAGAGGGAATCACTACAGGAATATCAGGAAGCTACGATGAGATAACAGCTAAGATGGATGGTTTAATAACAGCCATAAAGGATGAGAATTCAGATCTTGCTGACAAGGAAAAGCTCGTGAACAACTATGAGGCTTCCATGAAGAAAACACTTTCAAACATTAAATACAGAGGAAGTGACTTAAGAGAATTGGAAGAAGAGTATGAGAAAAAAATGCTTATTGCAAGTGATGAGAAAAAGCTTCAGGAGATTAAGAACGACTTGGATAAGGCTTCTTTATGTCTTGAAAATAAATATATGGAGATTGATGATGTCAGATCAAAAAGAGATAAGTCAGAAGGTGGAATCAACCATGCAATTAAGCAGATAGAAGATAAGTATGGAGCGTTTAACACAGACGGAATTCCTGAAGATAATATCAGGGAGTTTATTGCACAAAAAATTGATGCACAGGCAAGTCTTGGTGAGAAAGAAAAAGCATTGCAGCAGACTTTAAAAGAGCAGGAGGATAATTCAAAAAGATATGAGCTTATAAAAGAGAATATTAAGAGAATTATCGAGAATGGAAAGATAAACGTAAAACAGTATGACGGCGTGATGGAGGACGGGGTAAATCTTTACGAAGAGTCAAAAGAAATCGCAAAGGTATATGATGAATACGTAAAAAAGCTTTACGAAAAAAGACAGGAATTTGAGAGTAACAAGAAGGTTCTTACAGATACGCTTAAGATGATTGGTGCAACACTTCTTGCAGATGAGATTGACAAGAATATTATTATGCCGGAATCGGTAGAAGATACAAATTCACTTATAGAGAGGCTTGGCGAAACAATCAGGTGTATCGAACTTGAAAAAGACAGTATCGGCAAGGGTATCGAGGATATGGAGCGAATTAAGGATAATTTTGAGAACCAGTGTGTACAGAACTGTATCAAGATTAAGACAGAGCTTGAGAGATTTCCAAAGCTTTCTAAGATTAATATTGACGGAGAAAATATATCAATTATTGCTCTGAAGATACCTTATGCAAACGAGGAGTCTTACAAGGACAGAATGGAATCCTATGTCAATGAAACTGTTATGGAGGCAGATAACATCGAAAATATGGAGGATAAGCTTAAGTATATAAGAAACAGGCTCACCTGGAAAAAATTATTCTCTGTAATTGTTACAGATATGAACGGAATAAGGCTTAAACTGTACAAGCGTGAGCGAGTAATTGCTAACAGCAGATTCCTTCCATATGAGGAGGCAGTCGGCAGTACAGGACAGTCTCAGGGTATATATATTCAATTTTTAATCGCTGTAATCAATTATATATCAAGTGTCAATTCGAGAGGTGTTGATGCAGGAAAACTTAAAAAAGTAATTTTTATAGATAATCCATTTGGTGCGGCTAAGGACGTATATATCTGGGAACCTATTTTTGAACTGCTAAAAACAAACAATGTTCAGCTTGTAGTGCCTGCAAGGGGTGCGACTCCGGCAATAACGGGACGTTTTGATGTGAATTATGTCCTCGGCCAGAAGCTTGTGAATGGAAAACAGCAGACGGTAGTGGTTGATTACTTTAGCAATGTTGATAATACTGCGCTTGAATATACAACTTTATCTTACGAACAGACATCTATGTTTTGACAAGGCAAAATAGGTGTGCTACACTATGCTTGTGAAATTAGGTGAATACGCGAAAACGCATAAAAATATATTTAGAGGTGACAGTTTTGGATAATTATGAATACAACATAAAATCTGACCAAATTAAAAAGTTGTATAGCAAGAAGGATTATTCGACAGCAGCTAAGGTGGCTGACAGCATTGACTGGCGTCGTGTTAAGAATAACACAATGCTAAATCTTGTGGCAGATGTTTATGACCGTTGTAAAGAATACGAGAAAGCAAGGGATGTTCTTTTAATTGCTTATGACAGAACGACCTGCGGAAGGCAGTTGGCATACAAGCTCACGATATTATCACTCAGACTTAAGGATTTTGTGGAGGCTGATGAATTTTATCAGGATTTCGTGGAGATGGCTCCTGATGATACGACACAGTACATATTAAAGTACAGAATCGCAAAGACTAAGGGTGAACATATAGATGTTCTAATTCAGATTCTTGAGGCTTACGCTGAGGTGGAGATGGATGAAAGGTGGCAGTATGAGCTTGCCAAGTTGTACGAGGAAGCTGGAAGAACTGCTGATATGATCAGCATGTGCGACCAGATTATACTGTGGTTCAGCGAAGGCAAATACGTGGAAAAAGCGATGACACTTAAGATGAAGTATCAGCCACTTACTCCTGAGCAGCAGATTAAGTACGATAACAGATTATCGGTAAGAGAATCAAAGATTGAGGATGCGCTGGAGGCAGTTCCTGTAGAAGAAAATAAACAGGAGGCAGCGTCTGCCACTAACACAGTTTATGATACGAGAACAGACATCCTTAATGATACGTTTGGACCGATTCCGGTTGTTAAGCTTGACGAGGAAGAGGTAAAAGAGAAACAGACAGAAGCTGCTGAAGTTAAAGAAGTCAGCGAAGAAGAGAATAAAGTGGATAATGAAGTTGCATCTGAAACCTCAAAGGAGATTGAGGAAGCAAGAAAACAGGTGGAAGAAGACAATAAGAAGCTTGATGAAGAGATGTATTCAGGAAAGAGCACGGTTGAATTTTACGATTTTGGAGATGCTAACAAAGAGAAAATGTCAAAAATAGGCGAAGATCTTATGAAGACAGCCGAGATTGATATTGATGAGATTAACTTCAGGGCGATGAATATAACTGAATATGACACTGCGAATATTCAGGCGGCGATTGCAAAGAGTATGGAGATTATTATGAAGGAGAATGATCTGGATAGTAATCTTGCAGCAAAGAAGGAAGAGGCTTCTGATGAAGAAGAGGTTAGCGAAGAAATTGCTAAGACACAGGAGATTAAGACTCCTGTAGTTGATGAAGAGACTGCTCGCGAGTTAGAGAAGACAAAGATAATAAGTACGTCTGAAATCAGAGCTATGCTTGATGCGACAAACGATGTTAAAGAGACAAAACAGGAAGTGATTGAGCCGGTAGTGGAAGAAGAAGTTCCTTCATCAGATGCATATAACACAGTAAGTTCAATTAATGTAAGGAGTGCCTTCGAGGTTCCTTCGGAAGAGGAGAGTAAGAAGGAGGAGGCTCTTGAACAGGCACGAAATACTGCTATCAGGGAACAGTTTGAGAAGAAGGAAGAGAGTCTTTATCATACAGTTCCGCTTGATCCACTTTTCGAACAGGAAGAAGATGGACAGATTGGTCTTGCATCAGAGGAAGAAGTGGAAGAACAGATTGAAGGTCAGATGACAATCGAGGAAGTTCTTCATGAATATGAAATAAGGGCGAAATATGAGGCTGCTTTAGCGGAGGTTAAAAAATACGAGGCTGAGATTAAGAAGCAGGAAGAGCGCAGAAAAGCAAGAGAAGCTGCCATTAAACTTGAAGAGGAAACAGTAGAGGATACTCTTGATGATGATAACACAGAAGAGGTAACTGTTGAGGAAACAGGTGAAGCTGAATGGATTGATACAGGTGAGCTTCCTGTAATCGAAGATGAAGAAGCTGAGACAGAGGTTGAAGAAGAAGTCGAAGGAGAAATCGAGGAAGAAGTCGAGGAAGAAGTCGAGGAAGAAGAGGAAATAGACGAGCGCCAGGATTTAATCAATGCTCTGTTTGGTGAAATCGAAGAACCTGAAGAAGAGCCGGTTGCTGAGGAAGAACCTGAAGAAACACCTGCGGATGAGAATCTTGTAAAAGAGATGACAGATTCTGTAGCAGATGGTTTGGCAGCAGGAGTAGCAGATATGCTTGATAATGTAATTAAAGCCCCTGTTATGGAAGGACCTGAAATAGAAGTTCCTAACATATTTGGAAAGCATAGAGAAGCATCGGAAACAGAAGAAGCTGTGATAACAGAAGACACTCAGGCAACGGAAATCAATGAGCAGGTAGAAGAACCTGTAGCTGAGACACTGGTAGAAGAGACACCGGTAGAAGAGACACCGGATGTCAAGGAGCCGACAGAAGAGATGCCAGTGTGTGAAACACCTGTAATTGAAACACCTGTAATTGAAACACCGATAATTGAGACTCCGGTAGTCGAAGAACCTAAGATTGAGCCTCCTGTAGACGAAGAGCAGGTTAGTGAAATTACAACTGATGATTTTGAGCAGCCTGCACCAGTTGCTTTAAACAGAGATGCAGAAGAACTGGGAAGACTAAGACTTAGTGACGAGTACAGGGCAGTATTTGCTGATTTCCTGGATGTTCCGGGACTTGAGGAGCAGCTTGTGAATACAATTGACCACCTTGTTGAATATTTTGAGATGGATGGAACATCAAAGAATAACAATGTAATAATCATGGGTGACGAGAAGACAGGAAAGACAACTCTTGGACTGGGTATTATCAAGGTTGCAAACAGAGCAAGAGGTAATGGAAGATCTGCAAGAAAAGTTGCAAAGATTAAGGCGGAAGTTCTTAACAAGAAGGGTGTCACAATGGCTATGCCAAAGATTCTTGGAACTGACCTTATCATAGAAAAAGCAGGAAATCTAACATATACTACTGTTACCGATTTGCTTGCAATTATGAAGACATACACAGAAGAGATGCTTATCGTATTAGAGGATGACCAGGCAGCAATGGAAAGACTTATAAGTGCAAATCCCGAAATTGGTGTTGTATTTGGAAACCAGATATACATAAAGGGTCATACAGCAGACGATTATGTGAGAATGGCAAAAGATTATGCAGCTAAGAGAAGGTACACTGTTGATGAGATGGGAACGCTTGCACTCTATGCAAGAATAGGCGATATCTTTGGAAGAAATCAGTATGTTACAAAAGAAGAAATTGAAGAGATTATTGATGAGGCAATTGAACATTCAGAAAGAGGCGGAATCAAGAAGCTCATCAGTAAAATGAAGAGAAACAAAGATGAACTTGGTATTCTTAAAGAAGAAGATTTTGTATAAAATTTATGTCCATCGCTTTTATGAGTAATCATAGGGCGGTGGACTAGCCACGTAAAAACATATAAAAAAGGAGCAAAAAAACGATGAAGTTAAAAAATTTAGTAAGTCAGAGATTTAAAGAAAGACCAGCGGATTGCGTGATTGACAGCCATGCACTTATGATTCGTGGTGGTTATATGAAAAATGTAGGTAATGGTATTTTTTCGGAATATCCAACACTCAGAAGAGTAACTGCAAAAATCGAAAAGATTATCCGTGAGGAGATGGATAAGATTGATGGTCAGGAAGTATTGTTTCCTGTTGTAATGCCGGCAGATATTTGGGAAGAATCAGGAAGATATAACAGCATCGGCTCAGAACTTCTTCGTTTTAATGACAGAAATAATTCAAAGATGGTTCTTGGTATGACACATGAGGAAGCAGCAGTTCATCTTGTAAGAGAATATGGACAGTCATATCAGCAGTATCCATTTATGATTTATCAGATTCAGAGAAAATTCAGGGATGAAGCCAGACCAAGAGCAGGAATGATTCGTGTACGTGAGTTTACTATGAAGGATGCTTACTCATTCCACACATCACAGGAAGATTTAGAGCAGTATTATGATAAGTGCTTTGAAGCGTACAATAGAATTTTTGCAAGAGCAGGAATACCGGAAGTAATCGCAGTAGCATCTGATTCAGGAATGATGGGTGGCAGCGTGTCTCATGAATATATGTTGCTCACAGAAGTAGGTGAAGATTCAATCGTTATATGTAACGAATGTGATTACAGTGCCAATATGGAAGCGGCAGAGAATATTGTAAATAACGAGTCAAAAGGAAATGTGGCAGAACTTACATGTATAGAAACACCGGATTGTAAGACAATAGAGGATGTATGTGCATTCTTAAAAAGTGATGTTAAAGATTCATGTAAGGCAGTAGTTTACCAGAAAAATGCCGACGATAAATTTGTAGTAGCATTTGTTCGAGGTGACTATGAGGTTAATGAGACAAAGCTTCGTAACCTTGTAGGTGCAGAGATACATCCTGCAGAAATCACAGTTGATTCTCCGCTTGTAGCAGGATATATTGGACCTTACGGCATTTCGGAGGAAGTGGAGGTGTATGTTGACCTTTCTCTTAAGGGAATTGACAACCTTGTGGCAGGTGCCAACAAGGAGGGATACCACTACACAGGACTTAATCTTGACAGAGACTTAGCAAATGTTAAGTATGAAGATATTGCCAAAGTAATTGAGGGTGGAATATGTCCATGTTGTGGAAAGCCTTCAATAACTATTAAGAGAGGTATTGAAGTGGGAAATATCTTCCAGCTTGGAACAAAATACACAAAGAGCATGAATATGCAGTATGTAGATAAGGATGGCGAAATGCACAATCCTATTATGGGATGTTATGGTATAGGTGTTGGACGTCTTGCGGCTTCGATTTGTGAAGCAAAACATGATGACTTTGGACCAATCTGGCCAATGGCAATTGCACCATGGGAGGTGCATCTGTGTTGCCTTCGTCCTGATGATGAAGAGACAAAGAAGGTTGCTGACAAGCTTTATGCTGACCTTATGGATAAAGGAATAGAAGTAATCTATGATGACAGAGAGGGTGTAAGACCTGGTGAGATGTTTGCAGATGCTGACCTTATCGGTGTTCCAATCCGTGTTGTTGTGAGTCCACGTAACTTAAAAGAGAATAAGTTAGAAATCTCTACAAGAGATAAATCTGTAAAAGAGTCAGTTGACTTAGAAGACGGAATTGAATTTGTGACAAATCTTAAAGCTAAAATGTTAGGTGATGTTAAGTAATGAAAAATACAGATATTTTTGAAAATGCACCGGTACCCAAAGCGGTACTGGTGAATGTGATTCCATCGATTATCAGTATGCTGATGGTGCTTGTGTATAACCTGGCAGATACTTTTTTTATAGGTCAGACAAAAAATCCATATATGGTAGCGGCTGTGTCGGTGGCCACGCCGGCATTTCTGTTGTTTATGGCGGTAGGTATGCTGTTTGGTATTGGTGGAACGTCTTTAATTGCCAGATTACTTGGTGAGGGTAAAGATAAAAAAGCCAAAAATGTTTCTTCCTTTTGTTTTTGGACCGGCGCAACAATCGGAGTAATCTCGATGATTGTGATTTTTATAGCAGCAAAACCGGTGAGTATTGCAATTGGTGCCAGCGACGATACTGTGGGTTATGCAACAGAATATCTTAGAATCGTATCAATCGGTATTCCTTTCCTGATAGTAGGAAATATGTTCAGCAATATTATCAGGGCTGAGGGAAATGCGAAGAAAGCAATGATGGGAATGATTTTTGGTAATATGGTAAATATCGTGCTTGACCCTGTTATGATACTGACTCTTAACTGGACGGTTAAGGGGGCAGCCATAGCTACAGTTCTTGGAAACGTGGTATCGAGTGTGTATTATATTTTCCACTTATTGTCAAAAAAGTCGATTCTTTCGATTAAGCTGTCTGACTATATGGTCAGAGAAAAAATAGCAACAGGTGTGTTTGCGATAGGTGTACCCGCCTCACTTAACAGTGTACTTATGAGTGTTTCAAATATTTTTATTAATACCCTTATGAAGAGACACGGCGATATGGCGGTAGCGGGTCTTGGCGTGGCTATGAAGGTGAATATGATTGTAGTTATGCTTCTTATAGGACTGGGAGTTGGTATTCAGCCGCTTCTTGGATATTGCTATGGTGCCGGAAAGAAGAAAAGATATATGCAGGTTATGAAGTTTTCGCTTGCACTTGCATTTTCGTTAAGTGTTGTTATGACAATTATCTGCTATCTGGGTGCAGCACCTTTAGTCAGAGCTTTTCTGGAGGATAAGGAAGCGTTTGATTTTGGATTTAGATTCTCAAGAATATATATATATTCAGGACCGATTCTTGGACTTTTGTTTGTGTTTATCAATGCGATACAGTCAACAGGTGCGGCATTGCCATCACTTATTTTATCAATAAGCCGACAGGGACTTTTATTTCTGCCAATATTGTTTTCTGTTGATGCGATTTTTGGCACAGCAAAAACACTTGCAATGGCACAGCCGATAACAGATTATTGTGCGACTCTGCTTGCATTTATTTTATTTATTATCACGATGAAGACGCGCTTTAAAGTAAAAGAAGACTGGTAAAATTAATACTAGCAAAAGAGAGTTATATATGTTATAGTCTAAAGCGTGTAAAGTAAAAAAGTTAATACACATAGAAAGGTGAAAGTTATGAATCAGTTAGAACTTAAGAAGACTGCTAACGAGGTTAGAAAAGGAATTGTTACTGCAGTGCATAGTGCTAAATCCGGACATCCGGGTGGATCATTATCGGCAGCAGACATCCTTACATACCTTTATTTTGAAGAGATGAATGTGGATCCTAAGAATCCTAAGATGGATGACAGAGACAGATTTGTTTTGTCAAAGGGTCATGTGGCTCCGGCATTGTATTCCGTATTAGCACACAAGGGATTTTTTCCGGTAGAAGATTTAAAGACACTTCGTCATGTGGGTTCATATCTTCAGGGACACCCTGATATGAAAGGTACTCCTGGTGTTGATATGTCAAGTGGATCTCTTGGACAGGGTATCTCAGTGGCTGTAGGGATGGCTTTATCTGCCAAGCTTCAGAAAAAGGATTACAGAGTGTACACATTACTTGGCGATGGCGAAATCCAGGAAGGTCAGGTATGGGAAGCAGCTATGTTTGCCGGTCACAAAAAGTTAGACAATCTTGTAGTTATAGTTGATAATAACAATTTACAGATAGATGGTAGTGTGGATGAAGTATGTTCACCATATCCGATTGATGAGAAGTTTAAAGCATTTAACTTCAATGTAATTAACATTGATGCTCACAATTTTGATGAAATTGCAGATGCCCTTGGCAAAGCAAAAGAGACAAAGGGAATGCCGACAGCTATTATCGCTAAGAGTGTTAAGGGTAAGGGAGTTTCATTTATGGAAGATAAGGCGAGCTGGCATGGAAGTGCTCCAAATGATGAGCAGTATGAGCAGGCTATGGAAGAACTTAAGAAAGCAGGTGAAGCATTATGTCAGAAGTAATTAAGAAAGCTACCAGAGAAGGATATGGAGCAGGACTTGTAGAACTTGGTAAAACTGCTTCTAATCTTATTGTGTTAGATGCTGACCTTGCAGAGGCAACTAAGACAAATATGTTTAAGAAGGAATTCCCGGACAGACATATAGATTGTGGTATAGCAGAGTGTAATATGATGGGTATCGCTGCAGGTTTATCACTTACAGGATATGTTCCATTCGCAAGCTCATTTGCAATGTTTTCGGCAGGAAGAGCTTTCGAGCAGGTTAGAAATACAATCGGTTACCCACATCTTAATGTTAAGATTGGTGCGACACATGCCGGTATTTCAGTAGGCGAAGATGGTGCAACACACCAGTGTAACGAAGATATTGCTCTTATGAGAACTATCCCTGCTATGACAATCATCAATCCTTCTGATTTTGTAGAAGCGAAGGAAGCTGTTAAAGCAGCGTATGAAATAGACGGACCTGTTTACTTGCGATTTGGAAGACTTGCAGTGCCTGTAATCAATGACAGACCTGATTACAAGTTCGAAGTAGGAAAAGGTGTTGTATTAAGAGAAGGAAGCGACGTCACAATTATTGCAACAGGACTTCCTGTTTCAGAGGCTTTAGCAGCAGCAGAAGAACTGGCAAAAGAGGGAATCAGTGCTGAAGTTATCAATATGCATACAATCAAGCCTATAGATGCTGAACTTGTAGTGGCATCAGCTAAGAAGACAGGTGTGGTTGTGACAGTTGAAGAACACTCAGTAATTGGCGGCCTTGGCAGTGCAGTGTGCGACGTATTAAGCGAACAGTGCCCAACTAAGGTAGTTAAGATTGGTATGAATGACAGATTTGGTGAATCTGGTCCTGCTGTAGAGTTAGTTCATAAGTATGGATTGGATGCACAGGGAATTGCCGCAAAGGTTAGAGAAGCTGTAAAATAACTTTAAACGTTTTAATTGTGTTGAAGAAAAGGTGTGCTGTAAAAAAGCACATCTTTTTTTGAAAATACTTGACTGTAAACCTTCTTCATGCTTTATATTTGGGAAAAATGCAAGACGGAGGGCAACGATTATGACAATTAAGGATTTAGAAAAACAAATTCCTGTGTATTTTCTCGAAAGAAAGTGGAAATGGGCAAGAGAACATCAGCTTAAATGCTATGTACTTGTATGTCTTGTTTTAGCTGCGTTGATTTTGTTAATAGGTGCACTTTTTGTTTAATAATAAGAAGTGCGACAAGGAGGGATTTTTATGAAGTGGATGATAGCGTCCGATATTCATGGTTCGGAATATTATTGTAAAGAATTATTGGAAGCATATAAAAGAGAGAGTGCAGACCGCTTGTTGTTGCTTGGAGATATTTTGTATCATGGTCCGAGAAATGACTTGCCTAGAGATTATAGTCCTAAAAAGGTTATTGAACTGCTAAATGCGTATAAACAGGATATTATCTGTGTGAGAGGCAACTGTGATACGGAGGTGGACCAGATGGTGCTGGAATTCCCTATCATGGCAGATTATTGTGTGATAGCAGATGAAAAGTGGTTAATTTATGCTACCCATGGTCATAAATATAATGAGAATAATCTTCCACCGCTTCATAAGGGAGATGTCTTGCTGTGCGGTCATACACATGTACCAAGATGCATAGAGTATTCAGATTTTGTTTACATGAATCCAGGTTCTGTATCCATTCCAAAAGAAGAAAGCTGGAATGGATACATGATTTATGAAAATGGTAATTTTACCTGGAAGGATTTACAGGGACAGTGTTTTATTTACAAATCACATAATATTCAAAAGCCTTAATAGTTGTTCCTTTTTTTAACTCAACATCGCCGTTTTCTTCAAGTGCTGCGTTATCTGAATCCCCATGTAGCAGTGTGTCGCCGGTTATGTTAAAATCATCGGAATCAATAGTGGCATCTTTTTTTGAGAGATTCATAACTACTGTAATGCTCTCTTCATCATTCTGTCTTGTGAAAGCAAGTACGTCATCGTTTCCGGTATTTAGTACCTCGATATCGCCACCTGTTATGTTGTTAAGTACAGCGTGGTTTGTCTTTATTGACGAGAGTTTTGTGATAAGCGGTGCGTACTCATAAGTTCCAAATGGAATTAAATCTTTTTCAAAGAAAGCAAGTGTCTTTGTGATTCCTTCTTCCTGACCTGAATATACAAGTGGAGCTCCTTTAAGTGTAAAAATCAAAGTTGTAAGCGCGTTGATTGCGTCTTTACCAAAACGTTCTTCTAAAGATTTATCATAAGAGTTCTTGTCGTGGTTTTCGATGAAATTCATCTTGAAGGAACCGGCAGGAAGCTTTGGTGCTATATCATACTGAAGGTCACTTGCATGTTTGCTGCCTGTTGTTACAGCTACAAGTGTGTTGTACAGACCAAAACTGTAATCGCTTTCAAATGCACTTATTAACAATGCGTTGCTCTCAGGACCATCTTCGGCAAGCATATAGATTTCTTTGACTTTGTTAAGTTCCTCTCTTGCTTCGTTCCAAAAGTCTGCAGGTACGCCGGAAGCATAATCACAACGGAAACCGTCTACATCAACTTCTGTAATCCAGAATTTCATAGCATCTATCATCGCTGCTCTCATATCTTTGTTGTCATAATCAAGCTGTGCCACGTCATCCCAGTCAGTTCCCTCCGGCCAGATGATATTGCCTGTGTCATCTTTCTTGTAGAAATCATTATGCTCTTTAATCCAGGTGTGATCCCAACCTGTATGATTTGCAACCCAGTCAAGCATAACTTTAAAGCCCATTTCGTGTGCTTTATCTACCAGGGCTTTGAAATCCTCCATAGTACCAAACTCGTCGTTGACTGTTTTATAATCCTTGATTGCGTAATATGAACCAAGTGAACCTTTTCTGCCTTCTTCGGCGATATCATATATTGGCATAAACCAAAGAGTGTTAATTCCCATATCCTTGAGTCTTTCAAGGTGCTTAGAAAAAGCGTTGAATGTGCCTTCCTCTGTATACTGACGAACATTCACCTCATATATGATAGCCGTGTCTGCATAAGAAGCAGTTGGTCTTTTGACCTCTTCTTTTTGAGATTTTTCAGAGGTGGTTGTCTTCTCTTTTTGAGTTTCATCTTTCTTTGCATTATCTTTGCTACAGGCAGTAGCAGAAAATACCATAGTAGTGGCAAGTATAAAAGCCAAAAGTCTTTTTTTCATAAATATAAATCTCCATTCCTATTCTTCACCGTCTGAATTAAGTGCATCCAGTGAGTGTTTCATGATATTTCTTATCTCTTCCTCGGGAAGTGCCATACCCTCCGAGATTTCGGCAAGTGTTGCTTCTCTTTCGTGTTCTTTGGCAAATTCTACACAGAATCTGTCAAGTGCATTTGCCCTGTCGGCTATGTGGCGCCCGATTCTTGAAGCACCGATTTCTTCATCCAATGCATTGTTAAGTGCCGTAAGAATATTGTCTTTTAGATGCATTTTAAAATAGTCCAATTCGGGTTTGCCATCGTATGTGGCAATTCCCTGAATCAGTCCAAGATTTCCCTCTTGAATAAGGTCTGAGGTGTGAACTCCCTCACCTCTGAAATTCTCCACTATTTCGATAACGTAGGAGAGATTTAGTTCTACAAGCCTGTCTTTGGCTTTGGTTGATCCGTTAAGGCTATCGGCGATAAGCGCCTCTTCCTCCTCCTTTGTGGCAGGCATAATATCTTCAAGCTCTGACAGATACATATCTATATAGGCCTGCTCGGTTGCTGACTCAGTGTAATCCTTTTTGTCATCTGAAGGAATGATTTCACTTGCTGCGTCGGCAAGGTCATCACTTGACAGTGATTTCACATAACCGGTGATGGTTACCTTGTTCTCAACCAGGTATTCATACACATGTTCAAGCATGCTCTTGTCATCTATGATGCCTTCAAACATACTGTCGATTTCTTCTGTTGTAAGCTTGTTGCCGTTGGTGGCGGCAAGCTCCATAAGGTCCGCAAGGGCCTCATTAAATTCCCGTCTCTTATCCATATTTTCTCCAATCCTTTTTTGTACTTTCTTAATTGTAGAAAACCTTTTGGCGGATGTCAATATTACATTGTTGTAATTGTTCAGAGCAAGACACGAAAAAATTGCGTAGCTCTGAATAGTTACACATTGTTTTAACGGCGATATCGTGATACAATATACTCTGATTAAATGTATCTTAAAAGGATTAGTGCTATGAAAAAAATAAAGATAAAAAAACCTAAAATAACAAAAAAAGGAGTATTTGATTTCCTTGAGACGTTAGTAATACTTGTCATATTTGCATTTCTTGGAATATGGTTTGCATATGGCAAAAGAGCAGGAGATTCAGAGAAGTTTGTAACTCAGTATTTTGAGTATCTGCTTACAGGCAATTATGAGAAAATGTATGAGATGACAGATATAGTTGAATCTAAATTCATAGATTATGACAGTTACTCAAAGATGATGGAGAGTCATCTGATTAAGGGCGGCATTGATAAATATGATATAGAGCTTTTAGAAAAAGAAACTGACAGTCGTACATATGAGATTAAATATGTGAAAAAGGATGAGACGGAAGGGACAATAACAGTCAAATTAGACAGGCAGGCAGAAAAGAAATATTTAATATTTAATTCCTGGAAAGTGAATATAGAAGATGAGATTGTTGACAAATATGTTTTGGGAGTACCGGTCGATATGAATGTGACTCTTGATGGAAAGGATATCGAAGAGTACGTTGATACAGAATCTATCGATGGAAGTACCAGGTATTATGAACTGCTTCGTATTTTTACGGGAAGCCACAATGTGAAAATTTCCGGAAAGAATATTGATGCTCTTAATGAAAATATTATTATTTCCCATGAAGATACAGAAAAGGTATTCCAATTAGATGATTTTGGATTGAATCCTCAGGTTGCCTGTGAGATAGAGGAGTATTCAGAATACGTACTTGGTCAGATGTTTGCGCACGCACTTGAGGGTGTTGAATATAGTGGCGTTGAACCGTTGTTTGCCAAGAGTGAAAAGGCGAGGGCGACAATCCTTAAAGTATATGAGAAGATGGTTAACTGGACCACAGGTGAAGACGGCGCGCAGATAGAGACCTTTGAAATAAAAAAGATGAAAGATAGTATATATTCTTATAACTATCCTGATGAAGTGGTAGTAAAAGTGGTGTACTCATACCAATATTCTGCAAAAGCGCCAAGAACAATGCTTACAGCTAATCAGGATCTTTTGGAGGGTAAGGGGAAGGAAGAAGCCTACCTTACCTTTAATAAAAACAAAAACGGCGAGTGGAAAATTGTAAGAGTAAAAATCAATCTGCCTGACTACTTAAAACAGTAAAATGTGAAAAATCAGTACATCAGAGAAATCGCCTACGCGAATTTCTCTTCGCGCATCTACGCAAATAAAGTTACTTCGCTAAGGAGGAAAAAATGGGATTATTAGATAACGTAATAAAGAAAACAGATGCTGTAACAGCACCAAGTGATGATAAAAAGGTTCTTGTAAGCATCAATTCAAGAATAGAAGATTTAAAGCTTCAGAATCTGGAGAATGCCAAATTTTTACGAGGACTAAGTAAAAAAATTGAGACGGAGCTTGAGCAGATTAGGATTGCAGAGACGAATCGTTCAATAGAAGTTAAGGATAACTCTGAAGTAGTAGAGAGCCTTGAAAGACTTAATAACAGCCTGCGGGAACTGAACAATAATGATGTTATGACAGAAATCGACAGGGTGCAGAAAGCACTTGATAATATTAACAATGACGATGTTATATCGGAGATTGACAGGGTGCAAAAGACTCTGGACAGTCTCAACAACAATGATGTCATTTTAGAACTTGACAGGGTGCAGAAAAAGATTGACAGTTTAGATATAGACAGGGTTATGGGGGTAATCGAGTCTGTAAATAATATGGGGAATAAGCTTGCGACTATTCAGACTGAATTCGACAGAATCAATCAGATGGTTGAAGACACTTCAAACAAAGTTAACAGTATTATCACATTGCCGGGAAGCGTTAAGAAACTGCTTCAGATGAATAATGATACTATGGCAAATAACTTTGAAGATCTTGTGCGTAATATGGGCGAAGATATGAGAAAGAGAAACTCCACTATGAAGATTATGATAGGAGTAAATCTCTGGTTAACATTTTTGAATGTGGCAATCTTTGTGGCATATATAATGGGAATATTTAACTAGGAGGAGAAGGAACGATGGAAGTAAACGAGATTAGTCAGATTGCAAGAGGTATAAAAGAGAATATCTCAAAGGTAATAATAGGTAAGGAAGATACAATTGATTTGCTGCTCACGGCACTTATAAGTGGTGGACATGTATTGCTTGAGGATACGCCGGGAACAGGTAAGACAATGCTTGCCAAATCACTTGCCAGATCAATTGATTCGGATTTTTCAAGAATACAGTTTACACCGGACCTGCTACCATCTGATATAACAGGTCTTAGTGTGTTCAACCAAAAGGAAGGCGAATTTGTATTCGTGCCGGGACCTGTGTTTACTAATATTTTATTGGCAGATGAGATAAACAGGGCAACACCAAGAACACAGTCAAGCCTGCTTGAATGTATGGAAGAAAAGCAGGTTACGGTTGATGGTAACACAAGAGTGTTAACATCACCTTTCCTTGTAATTGCAACAGAGAATCCGATTGAGACTGCAGGTACATTTGCACTTCCGGAAGCACAGATGGACAGATTCTTAATGCAGTTGTCTATGGGATTTCCGACAATTGATGAGGAAGTTGCTATTCTTGACAGGTTTATTGAGAATAATCCGGTTGAGACAATAAGGCCTGTATGTACATCAGGGGATGTGCTAGAGATGCAAAAGAGTGTCTGCAAGGTGTTTGTGCATGATTCTATTAAGAAATACATAGCAGAGATTGCAAAAGCAACAAGAGACAATGCCTCAATATCTTCTGGGGTAAGTCCAAGAGGAACAATAGCACTTATGAAGGCTGCACAAAGTTATGCAGCGATAAAGGGAAGAACATATGTGACACCGGAAGACATTAAGAAGCTGGTGGTTCCGGTATTGGCGCACAGAATAGTGTCATTTACAAGCATATCAAATGCATCAGGCAAAGAACACATTATCAATGAAGTAGTGTCAGGCATATTAGTTCCATCGGAGGACTTTAGTAAATAGGGGGCATTTGGTTTGAAACTTATAATAGCTATTGTATGTCTGTATATGGTCTTTAAGATACAGGCTGTTCTGTATAGAATAAGTTGGAAAAAAGATTTTTTTGTAGACATTACCATAAAAGACCTGGTGTGTAATGCAGGCGATAAAAATGTATTAACAGAAGTTATTACTAATGATAAGTTATTGCCGTTGCCAATGGTACACGTAAAATTTAATACTCCTAGAACCTTTGTGTTTGATGATGAAGAGAATTCGTGCGTAACTGATTACTATTACAGGGATGATATTTTTTCAATAAAAGGTCACGAGGAAATCAAAAGAGAACTTACTTTTACTTGTACTAAACGAGGATGTTTTTACATGAATGATATAAGCATAACTTCAACAGATTTACTTATGAGTGAACAACTTCTCGCGAGGATGAAGAACAAAATGGTTATTCATGTATATCCTAAGAAACTCAGTATGAGGCCTTTTGAAGTACCTTATAAGACGATTATGGGAGATTTCATAATGGCAAAGCACGTTGTTGATGATCCCTTTGAGTTTAGGGGAATAAGAGAATATATGCCGACAGACACGATGAGAAGCATTAACTGGAAGTGTTCTGCAAAGCACAACAAGCTTCAGGTAAATACTTTTTTTACCACATCTTCACAGGAGGTGGTTATTTTCCTCAACCTTGAATCAGAGATTTATTCAAGAGATGAGAAATTGCAGGAGGCAGGTATCAGCATTGCAAGCACCATCGCAAGTCAGTTTGTAAAACAAAAGATTCCTGTGGCTATAGAGACAAATGGAAAGGATTTATTTACGAATGAGAGGGTTTGCCGAAATGCGGGTTCATACGACAAACATATGGATGCGATTGACCATGCATTATCCAGAATAGACTTAAATATCAAATATGATGATTTCTTAGAGATGGTAAAAGCATATTTTGATAACAGATTGTCAACAGGACAGATGTCAGGCAATTCAGTGTATGTCTTTATCTCGAATTACAGACATGGTGATTTGATGGACTATTATGCCTGCTTAAAGAGTAGCGGACTTAGCTGCTATTTTATAGTGCCTGAGACGAAAATAGTTAATCTTGATGACATTTCCCAGGATGTTATTAAATGGGAGGTGGAATAATATGAACCGGGACAAGACAAGGATATCAGGACTTACATTGTTTAGAGACCTGATAAATACATTCTCATTTGCTTTGATTCTCATTATTTTTGAACTCTATGTGAGTGAGATTTTACAATTTGAGAATGAAACGAAAGCCCATACGATATGGGCGTATGGGTTTGTGTTTGCGCTGTGTTATGCAGATTTGTTTGCCAAGAAGTACATTAACAATTTTATTTTGTTTAAGCTTGTATATCTGGTATTCATAGGAGGGGTATTCCTTCCGATGCAGAATGGTGAAAAGATTATTTGTATGGTTTTTGTTGCTGCGGTTTATTATATTGCCAATGGGTTCTGGAAGAGTGAGACCCATTCAAGAACAAAAGCTTCGATTGTGATTCCGGCAGAGACATTTGTCATAATAGTGCCGGTATATCTTCATGTACATTATTTTCTGTCAGAATATGTTGATAAAACAATGCTGATATGTGCAGTACTGTTTATTTTTCTGAATTTTTTTAATATATTTATGGACAAATTTATAGAACGTATTCTTAGTGTGCCTTCTGGCGGTAGTATCGCGGTTGGAAGAATTATGGGGATGAATATCAAACTGTTATCACTGGTGTTTACAGTTGCGTTGATTTTGATTATGACGGCATGTTCGCTTGTAACTGATGACAGTTCGCTGAGGATTGCTCTTAAGAAAACAGGTAAGGCATTAGGAAATATGGCAGTTGGTTGTGTCTCGCTTTGTAAAGAGGGGGAATACGTACCTGACGATAAAGAGGTAACTACAACAGAGCAGGAGGAGACTGTTGATTTGACAAAAGATACGGTTGAGCAGTTGGAGGCCAATGATATCGTTAATGCAATTACAGACGCAATCATGATTACTGTAATTATTGGTTTTATAATTTTTGGTGTATATTTGTTAATAATGTATTTTAAACAGTATATGACAAAAGATTATTCTTCAGAAGAGATAATAGCCAGGAAGGATAAAGATGTCGTTACGAAATTGTCGCGAGCAAAAAAGACAAGAGATTTTTCTCCTTTCAAATCAAAGAATAATAATGAAAAGGCAAGACATTTGTTTAGGAAAAAAGTAATGAGCTATAAAGGCACATTCATAGATGTTGTACCGTCGGATACTCCGACTGATATATCTGAAAAGATTTATAAGAAGTCAGGTGAAAACATCGATACTATGAAGGAACTGTACGAAAAGGCAAGATACAGTGATGAGATGCTCACAAACGAAGAATTAAAACAGATGTCAGGAAAGGTAAAATAATGGCAGCACAAGGTAATAAAAAAATAATCGATACAAGAGAACCGGTTATTAAACAGAAGAAATTCCTAAAAAGATTATATATCTTTTTAGGGATAGGATGTATTGTATATTATATTTTTCCATTTGTAATATACTTTGCATTCGCAACAGAAGAGACTATGAATGCATATACTCAGATTATGAGTATGGTGCTTATGGGCGTGAATCCTTTGTATGTATTTATGGCAAGCTATTCTACCTGCGGATATGCTGATAAGAAAGCACTTGTTCCACTTATATATGCAGCCTATTATGTTCCGGGAGCACTTGTGCTACTTGGACCGACTTCACTCATTTATTCTGTAATGTATGTGGGAATAGGATATTTCGGTATGATATCACACCAACTGACCATAAACAGAGTGAAAAAATCAAAGAAAAAGAGGTATATGAAAGAAAATGGAAAAAAACAAGAAACAAAAAAAGTATCAAAGCGTGGAAGATAAGAGAATTAAGAAATATATTTTGGCGGTTATATTATATACCGTTGTTATGTTAATGATAATTGTGTTTTGTCTTTTTTCACCGGGAAAAAAAGTTTCACTTCCGTTTATAGGAGAGGCAGAAGAAGTAATCACAACAGTTAATTTGTAAGAAAGGAAGTAACATCAATTGAAGTTAAGAAATACTACGATAAGTGTTATTGGACATAAGAATCCGGACACAGACAGCATATGTTCAGCGATAGCCTATTCGGCACTGAAAAACCAGTGTGAAAAAACAGACAAATATGTTCCAAAGAGAGCCGGACAGATTAATGAAGAGACAGCCTTTGTTCTTGATAGATTTGGCGTGGAATTGCCGGGATATGTAAGTGATATCGGCACCCAGATAAGGGATATCGAGATAAGAGATACACAGGGGGTGGACAGAAATCTGTCGCTAAAAAAAGCCTGGGCACTTATGAAAAAGCTCGACGTAGTAACATTGCCAATAACTACAAAAAACGGTATTTTGGAAGGGCTTATAACAACAGAAGATATTGCTGAGTCATATATGGAAGTGTATGACAGTACAATATTATCGACTGCCCACACAAAATATAAGAATATCATAGAGACACTTGACGGAGAGATGATACTTGGAAATCCGGAGGAATATTACACTAAGGGTAAAGTGCTGATTGCAGCAGCTAATCCTGATTTGATGGAGTCATATATTGAGGAGAATGACCTTGTAATTCTTGGAAACAGATATGAGTCACAGCTTTGTGCAATAGAGATGAAGGCGGCATGCCTTGTTATATGTCATGGTGCACCAGTCTCCCTAACTATCAGAAAAATAGCACAGGAAAAGGGATGTACAATTATTGTAACACCATATGATACTTACACGGCAGCAAGACTTATCAATCAAAGTATGCCAATTGGATATTTTATGACAAGAGACAATATCGTAAGCTTTAGAACTAACGATTATGTGGATGATATCAAAGGCATAATGGCAAAAAAGAGATTTAGGGATTTTCCTGTTCTCAACAAAAAAGATGAATATATGGGAATGATTTCGAGACGTAATCTTTTGAATGCAGAACAGAAAAAGGTAATTCTTGTAGACCACAATGAAAAGACACAGGCTGTAGATGGTATTGAAAACACAGATATTTTAGAGATTATCGACCATCACAGACTGGCAACGATAGAGACTATGAAGCCTGTTTTTTTTAGAAACCAGCCACTTGGGTGTACAGCGACTATTGTATATCAGATGTATATTGAGAAGAATGAGGAGATTCCAAAGCATATAGCAGGTCTGTTATGTGCAGCTATTTTGTCAGATACATTAATGTACCGTTCGCCTACCTGTACGGCAATTGATAAGATGGCGGCAGAGGCACTTGCGAAAATAGCAGGGATTAATGTGGAAGAGTTTGCGACAGAGATGTTTAGTGCAGGCAGCAACCTTCACAACAAATCGCCGGAGGAAATATTCTACCAGGATTTTAAGAAGTTTGCAGCAGAAGGAGTTACATTTGGTGTAGGACAGATTAATTCCATGAGCGAAACAGATTTAAAAGACATCAAAAATAAGATGATTCCATACCTTGAAAAAGCCTATAAGGAGCATGGCGTATCAATGATATTCTTTATGCTCACTAATATTTTAAACGAATCAACAGAGCTTATGTATCTTGGAAATAATTCTAAAGATTTAGTAGAAGCTGCGTTTGCAAAGAAGATAATAGACAGGGATGAAGATCGTTCTGTGGTGCTTGAAAATGTAGTATCAAGAAAGAAACAACTTATTCCTGCCATGATATCAGCAATAGCAAACTCATAAATGGAGGAGAATATGAAGCAGACATGGAAGGCTGGAAATATGTTATATCCGATACCTGCTGTTATGGTGACAGTTACTGATGGAGAAGGCAACGATAATGTGCTTACAATTGCCTGGACCGGAACGGTTTGTACCAATCCGGCACTTTTGTATATTTCTGTCAGAAAAGAGAGATATTCATATGATATGCTAAAGAAAACAGGAGAATTTGTTGTAAATCTCACAACAGAAGAGATTGCTTTTGCAACAGATTTCTGCGGTGTAAGGTCCGGAAGAGATATAGATAAATTCAAGGAGATGAAACTTACTAAGGAGAAGGCTGAGTATGTCAAGGCTCCTATGATAAAAGAGAGTCCTGTAAATATAGAGTGCAGGGTAATTGATGTGAGAGAATACGGCTCACATGATATGTTTGTGGCAGAGGTGCTTGCCGTCCATGCAGATGAGAAGTATATGGATGAGACAGGTAAATTCGATTTGTCAAAAGCATCTCCGCTTGTATATTCACATGGTGAATATTATTCAATGGGTAAAAAATTAGGGAAATTCGGCTATAGCGTGAAGAAGTAATATCGGATGGGAGATGGTTACATGAAAATCAGTCGTATTTGCATTGACAATTTTAAATCTATTAAGCATCTTGAAATGGATGAAATAGATAACGCCTGTATTCTTGTGGGAAAGAATAACACAGGTAAAACAGTAGCACTTGATGCGATTTTGATAGCAGCAGGTATGTATGATATACGACCGGAAAATTTTATCGAATCGGGCAGAAATGTGGAAATAGGGATAACTCTTGAATTCGATGAAGAAGATATGTTGATAATGCACAGGAATGGTGTGGTGTCAAAGTACAAGAAATACGAGCTTTGGGAGAAGGATTTTAAGAGTAAGCTGCCATCCTATTCTGAGGGCAGGTTGTCTTTTACCTGTGTTGCAAACAAGGAAGGAAAGATAAAATATTCAGATGGATTTAAGAAGAATAATCCATATATACAGGCTGTTTTCCCTAAGGTGTATTATATTGACAGCAACAGAAATATCAAGGAATTTCAGGACGATTTATTAAGATTTCAGGGAGATAAAGAGTTGTTAAAGCTTCAGAAAAACATCTGTATGTTTGACAGTACAAAAACTTGTAACCATTGTTTTAACTGTATAGGAGTTATTAACAAAAAGTCACCTGAAGAACTTGATATATATGAGACTACAAGACTTCTTGAGTATAAGGTGTTTAGTAAGAGAATGGACGCATTTGAAGCACTTGTAAATAAGTGTTATCACAAAAACGGTTCGCCGCTGCAGCATTTCAAATATGAGATAGACTGTGATATGGACGAAATCTTTAAGATAAACACAGTGGTACATAATGAAGAAAGAGATACAATCGGAAATCTTGATTCCATGAGTGCAGGTATGAGAAGTATTTATCTGCTCTCTTTGATGGAAGCGTATATCAGTGAGGAAGAAAGTGTTCCAAGTATCATTATGATTGAGGATCCGGAGATATATCTTCATCCTCAACTGCAGAAATCAGCGAGTGAAATTTTATACAGACTGTCAAAGAAAAATCAGGTATTTTTTTCGACCCACTCGCCAAATATGATATTTAATTTTTCATCAAAACAGATTAAGCAGATTGTTCTTGATGAGAATTATTTCACCACTGTTATTGAGAATCCTGATATCGACAATATTCTTGATGATCTGGGATATACGGCAAATGACCTTATGAACGTAAGCTTTGTGTTCATTGTAGAAGGAAAGCAGGATAGCAACAGGCTTCCTATGCTGCTTGAAAAATATTATTCAGAGATATATGACGAAGATGGAATGCTTCAGAGAATCTCAATTATTCCAACAAACAGTTGTACGAATATTAAGACGTATGCGAATCTTAAATATATCAACAAGCTTTATTTGAAGGATCAGTTTCTTATGATAAGAGATTCTGACGGAAAGAATCCGAAATATCTGGTGAAGCAGTTATGCAGCTACTATTCTCAAAGAGAAAAAGAAGATGTGGCAAATCTTCCAAGAGTAACACCAAAGAATGTACTTGTTCTTAAGTATTATTCCTTTGAGAACTATTTCCTCGATCCTGTTGTTATGACAAAGATTGGTGTTGTCAAAAGCGAAGAAGACTTCTATAATATTTTGTGGCAAAAATACAAAGATTATCTTTATAAGCTTCCGAGCTTTAAGCGGATGTGCAAAGCAAAGAATGTCAGGATTAACAGCAAACAGGATATTAAGAATCATATGGAAGATATAAGAGTGTATGTAAGAGGACATAATTTGTTTGATATTTTTTACGGAAGATACAGAAATGATGCTGAAACAGAAATATTAAAGAAGTATATAGACGTGGCACCGAGAGAGAATTTTGCCAATATTCTTGATGCGATAGACAGGTTTGTGTATTTTGAGAACAGAAGGAAAGACAAAGATGAAGAAGAATAACATTATTTTGATTGGTATGCCGGGCGTTGGGAAGAGTACAATAGGAGTAATATTGGCAAAGATGTTGGGCTATACTTTTATAGATGCGGATATTGTAATCCAGAATGAAGAGAAGAGATTGCTAAAGGACATAATTGCATCTGAGGGTGTTGAGGGGTTTATTCGGATAGAAAACAGAATAAATTCAAACATAGTCGGAGAAAAGTGCATAATAGCTACAGGAGGAAGCGTGGTTTATGGTAAGGAAGCTATGGAGCATTACAAAGAAATCGGCCGCATATTATATCTGAAGGTTGGGTTTGACACCCTGAAGGGAAGACTTAAAGATATAAAGGGGCGAGGTGTTGTCCTTAGAAATGGACAGGATTTGGATGCTTTATACAAAGAGAGAACACCCTTATATGAGAAATATGCAGATCTGACAGTGGCAGAGGATGGACTTACTATCGAGCAGACTATAGAGAAAATAATGGAAATACTTTAAAAAACTTTACAAAACCTCATTTTGTTGCTAAAATAAGTTTGTTACAAAAATGTTACGAACTTATTACAAAACGAGGTTTTGTTTTTATGAAGAGAATTACTAAATATAACAGGAAAATTAAATTAGCATTCAGACGCTCTGCTTTAGCAGTATGCACCATTTTCGTATTGGCATATCCTTTTACAATAGATAGAACTGAAAAGGGAACAGAGTGTTATGTATTAGAGATGGATGGAGAAAAGGTCGGAATCGTTTCCGATGAGAGTATGATTAAAGAAGCGATTAACAATGCAAGACTACGTCTGAATGCAGAGAGCGAAAGCCTCACATATGTAAACCCTGAATACAAGGTATACAAGCAGTCAAGACTTAGAGGTGTTAATGATACACAGGACGAACTTGAAGAAGCTGTATACAATGTATTGAAGAGTGACGTGATCAGCCCTAAGACAGAAGCATATATGGTGAATATTGACGGATACACAGTGACTCTTGCCAGCAGGGATGATGTTACAGCTCTTTTTGAAGCAGTAAAGGCAAAGTATGATAAGAAAAACCAGTTTCATGTAGAATTAGTTGAAGAAACAGTGAATGGTAAACAGGTTCTTACATCGCAGGTGCTTAGTGCTACACAGCAGGCAAGTAATCAGAACAAGGTTGCTTCTTCAGGTAAAAATAACAAAAAAGCTGCAACTAAGAAACAGGAGGAGAAGATTAAAGAGGGTCTTTCAGACATAGCGTTTGAAGAAAATATCGAGATTACAAAATGCTATGTAGATGAGAAGAAGATTACAGAGCTTAAAAAGGCGATTCATGAGGTTACCAAGGATAAAGAAAAAAATCAGGAATATACTGTACAGTCTGGTGATTGTCTGTCAGTAATAGCAGAGAAGTTTGATTTAAGACTTAAAGAATTGCTGGATATGAATCCGGGGCTTAAAGAAGAAAGCTTTATAGGTGAGGGAGATAAGCTGGTGGTAACGGTTCCTGAACCTGAATTGTCAGTGCTTGTGAGCAAGGTAAAGAGTTATTCGGAAAAATATACTCTCCCGGTGGAATATGTGTACAATGATAATGAATATACATCTTATGAGAAGGTAATTAACGAAGGCAAAAGTGGAAAGCGTGATGTTACAGCCAAGATAACATATAAGAATGGAACAGAGATAGGACGTGAGATTCTTGAAGAAAAGATTAACAAAAAGGCAGTAGCCAGAGTTATCGAAGTGGGAACACTCACACCACCAACGTTTATTAAACCGATTTATGGCGGATATTTATCATCGACATATGGTGCAAGATGGGGTACTATTCACAAAGGAGTTGACTGGGCATGTCCGACAGGAACCAGCGTGAATGCATCAAGTGGCGGAATAGTTATAAGTGCAGGTTGGAGAAATGGTTATGGATACTGTGTAGAGATTCAGCATTCTGATGGAAAGAGAACGAGATATGGTCACTGTAGTCAGTTGCTTGTGTATGCAGGTCAGACAGTTAAACAGGGAGAACAGATTGCTCTTAGCGGAAATACCGGAAACAGTACAGGACCACATGTGCATTTTGAGATTCTGGTCGGAGGAATACAGGTAGATCCATTCACATATCTCCAATAGTTGTAATAAAATTGTAACTAAAAATGGATTTACAAATTAAATTAACGTGTTATAATCATTCTAAGAATGCCTAAGTGGCGGTTATTACTTAATATATGTTTTATGCAGAGGTGCGTTATGGAACAATACATTATTAAGGGCGGTGCGCCTTTATTTGGAGAGGTTGAGATAAGCGGTGCGAAGAATGCTGCGCTTGCGCTTATTGCGGCTGCTGTGATGGCAGAAGAGACAGTGACTATCGAGAACCTTCCTGATGTTAGAGATATAAATGTTTTATTAGAAGCTGTTAAAGAGATTGGTGCTATAGTAGACAGGGTAGACAGACATTGTGTAAGAATTAATGGCAGTACTATAAGTTCTGTTATTGTAGATGGTGAACACATTAAGAAGATTCGTGCATCTTATTATCTGATAGGTGCACTTTTAGGAAAATATGGTCATGCGGAGGTTGCTTTGCCTGGTGGATGTAATATAGGAAGCAGACCTATTGACCAGCATATCAAGGGTTTTAAGGCTCTTGGTACAGAGGTGGATATTGAATATGGAATGATTAGAACGCATGCAGAGCATCTTGCAGGTAATCATATCTATATGGACGTTGTATCAGTTGGTGCTACAATTAATGTAATGCTTGCGGCAGCACTTGCAGATGGAGCTACGATTATTGAGAATGCGGCGAAGGAGCCACATGTTGTAGACGTAGCCAACATGCTTAACAGTATGGGGGCTAACATCAAGGGTGCCGGTACTGATGTGATTAGGATAAAGGGTGTTGAGAGATTACACAAGACAGTATATTCTGTTATCCCTGATCAGATTGAGGCCGGAACATTTATGTTTGCGGCAGCAGCCACAAAGGGAAATGTTTTAGTTAAGAATGTAATACCTAAGCATCTTGAAGCCATTACTGCAAAGCTTCTTGAAATAGGCTGTTCAATAGAAGAATATGACGATGCTGTAAGGGTAATAGGAACAGAGGATATGAAGAATACTCATGTTAAGACTCTTCCATATCCGGGTTTTCCAACAGATATGCAGCCACAGATAGTAGTTGCTTTAGCACTTGCTAAAGGAACGAGTGTCGTAACAGAGAGTATATTTGAGAACAGATTTAAGTATGTAGATGAGCTTTCAGGAATGGGAGCGAAGATAAAGGTTGAAGGAAATACTGCTATCATCAATGGAGTGAGTAAGTTTACAGGAGCCATGATAAGTGCACCGGATCTTAGAGCGGGAGCAGCACTGGTACTTGCAGGGCTTGCTGCGGACGGAATCTCTATAGTAGATGATATTGTGTATATCCAGAGAGGATATGAGAATTTTGAAAAGAAGCTTCAGGGAATCGGGGCAACAATCGAGAAGGTAAGCTCAGAGAAAGAGATTCAGAAGTTTAAATTAAAAGTTGGATAAGAGACTAATGGAGCAGGATTCCACTTGGTGATTGTATCACCAGGTGGTTTTTTATGTGCGCCTTGCGGCGCACGTTTCTAATGGGTGAAAGTCCCTAATCCGCCCTAGTAGTGGGAAGGATACAGCCAAGACCAAGGGTGTCCTATTCATAGCAACGACTATGATTAACGCGAGGGGAATCTGAAGGA
>JBGVIE010000053.1:0-36000 GCA_045122895.1 Lachnospiraceae bacterium | reverse complement strand
AAAGTTTTAAGAGAAAGTATAGACACAGAAGTTAAGGATATTGTATACGATTCGAGAAAAGCAGCAAAAGGGACAGCTTTTGTCTGCCTTACAGGAGCTGAAGCTGACGGACACAATTACATTGAAAGTGCTGTAAAGCTTGGATGTAGTGTAGTTATTGTTGAAAAGGAAGTTGAATACATTGATGGTGTCACTTATATTTTCATAGAAAATACAAGAAAAGCACTCTCGTATTTGGCACAGGCAATATTTGATTATCCTGCAAAAAAGCTTACTATGATAGCCCTCACGGGAACAAAGGGTAAGACTACAACAGCTTTTATGATTAAGGCAATACTTGAGGTATCAGGAAAAAAGGTTGGAGTAATCGGAACAATGGGTGCTTTCATTGGAAGTGAACATATTCCTACCAAGAATACTACTCCTGAATCATATGATGTTCAGAAATACTTATCGATGATGGTTGATGCAGGTATGGAATACGCAGTAATGGAGGTGTCATCTCAGGCATTAAAGGTTGGCAGAACAGAAGGATTACATTTTGATTACAGTATATTTACTAACTTATCGCCTGACCATATAGGTGAGAATGAACACGCGGATTTCGAGGAGTATGTATATTGCAAGAGTTTGTTATTCAGGCAAAGTATCCATGGTGTATTTAATATGGATGACAAACAGTATGAGGCTATGATAAAAGAGGCAACATGTGATGTTCATACATATGGTTTTTCAGATAAGGCAGATTTACACTGCAGAGATGTTTCGTACAGGGTAGAACCCGGATTTATCGGAATTGATTTTATTGTAGAAGGCATCAGAAAATTTGAATTCAAGGTTAATACACCAGGCAAATTTTCAGCATATAATGCAATGTCTGCAATACTTCTTACAAGTCTTCTTGGTGTATCTTTCGAAGATATGCAAAGGGCATTATATCATTTTGCGGTAAGAGGTAGAGTTGAGCCTGTAAAAGTATCTGACAGATACACAGTATTAATCGATTATGCCCACAATGCAATGAGTATGGAGAGTTTACTCACCACTATCAAAGATTACAATCCAAAGAGAATTGTGAGTCTGTTTGGATGCGGAGGAAACCGTTCTAAGCTCAGGCGATTTGAAATGGGTGAGATATCAGGAAAACTGGCAGATTTGTCTGTGTTAACAGCAGATAATTCAAGATATGAAGATGTACTTGATATTATTGAAGATATCAAAACAGGTATTAACAAAACAGATGGAGAATACGTAGTAATTCCTGACAGAAAAGAAGCAATCAAATATTGTATAGAGAATGCAGAAGATGGAGATATTATTCTTTTACTGGGAAAAGGACATGAGGATTATCAGGAAATAAATGGAGAGAGATTCCCGTTTGATGAGAGAGAAATTATCTCTGACATAAAGAAAGAGTTAGAAGGGAAGAAGTAAGATGGCACAGATTATTGACGGAAAAGCTATATCAAAAGCGATAAAAGACGAACTTAAAGAGAAGGTAGCAGAGTACAAGGCACAGGGTATAGAGATTACTCTTGCAGTAATTCAGGTGGGAAATAATCCTGCTTCAACGGTTTATGTTGGAAACAAGAAAAAAGCATGTGAGTATATAGGAATAAGATCGCTTGCATACGAGCTTGAGGAAAATATAACAGAAGAAGAGCTTTTAAATCTTATAAAGGATTTGAATAATAAGGATGATGTCGATGGTATTTTGGTTCAGCTTCCATTACCAGAGCATATCAGTGAGAAAAAAGTAATAGAGACAATCGATCCTAAAAAGGACGTAGACGGATTTCATCCAATGAATGTGGGGGCATTATCTATTGGCGATGAAGGCTTTATATCATGTACACCATATGGTATTATAGAACTCTTAAAGAGATCTGATATCGAGATAGCAGGAAAGGAATGTGTGATAGTTGGAAGAAGTAATATCGTAGGAAAGCCAATCTCAATGCTTTTACTTAGAGAAAACGGAACGGTAGTAATTACACATTCAAAGACAAAAGATTTAAAAGAAGTTACAAAGAGAGCTGATATATTAGTGGCAGCCATTGGAAAACCTAAGTTTATCACCGCGGACTACGTAAAAGAAGGAGCCACTGTAATCGACGTGGGTATAAACAGAAATGAGGACAACAAGCTTTGTGGAGACGTTGATTTTGAATCAGTTGAAAAAATCGCAGGAGCAATCACACCTGTACCGGGTGGTGTAGGGCCTATGACAATAGCAATGCTTATGAAAAATTGTGTAGAGGCAGCAGAAAAGAAGGTAAAATAGCGGAATGAAGTTTGCAGGCGTAATAGTGGATATATCCCATGAAAAACTTGATAGAATTTTTCAATATATAATTCCAGAGGCTTTAGAAGAAGTAATAAAGCCTGGATGCAGAGTTGATATATCCTTTGGCAATTCCAAACGAATAATAACAGGATATGTGGTGGAGATTACTGACAAACCTGATTATGATGTGGATAAGATGAAAACCATAATAGGAATATCAAAAGGAAGCCTTAAGATAGAATCCGAACTTGTTGCGCTTGCAGCCTGGATGAAGGAGCATACAGGAAGTACTCTTAATCAGGCGTTAAAAACAGTTATTCCAATCAAAAGACAGGTAAAAGCAGTTAATTCATACGACCTTTTGCTGAATGTAAGCGGTAATGAATATGAGACTGTAATTGCAAAATATCAAAAAAGAAGCAGTATGAGGAAGCGGGTAGAGCTTCTTTTACTGCTGAAAGAAAAAGGTACAGTAGATAGAGATGAGGCAGTAAAGCTCACAAAAATATCACTTGCCACATTAAAGGCAATGGAAGAAGAGGGCGTTATCAAGTCAAAGTCAAACAAAGTATACAGAACGCCCTTAGTAATAGAAAACGCCACTAAATCTGACGCTTTGATATCACTTAATGAAGAACAGCAAAAAGTGGTGAATGATATTTTGTCAGATATAGAAAAGGGCGATAAAAGACCACACCTGATATTTGGAGTTACGGGAAGTGGCAAGACAGAAGTCTATATGGAGCTGATTGAAAAAGTTATAAGTGAAGGTAAGCAGGTGATAGTGCTTATTCCTGAAATTTCACTTACATACCAGACAGTTATGAGATTTTACAACAGGTTTGGTGGCAGGATTGCCGTAATCAATTCAAAATTGTCATACGGGGAAAAATGTGATCAGTTCGAAAAAGCAAGAGAAGGACTTGCAGACGTGATGATAGGACCGAGAAGTGCCTTATTTACGCCATTTAAAAATCTTGGAATGATAATTGTAGATGAGGAGCAGGAAAATTCCTACAAGAGTGAGACATCTCCAAGATATCATGCAGTAGATACTGCAATTGAGAGAGCAAGAATATCAGGAGCTAATGTAGTTCTAGGTTCGGCAACTCCATCAATAAGCTCATATTACAAGGCAAAACAGGGACTTTTTATTCTGCACAAGCTGGAAAACAGAGTGTTTGGAAGGAGTCTTGCAGATGTATCTGTAGTTGATATGAGAGAGGAGTTAAGAAGAGGGAATAAGACAATTTTTAGTGATAAGCTCTATAATCTGATAAAGGACAGACTGGCAAAAAAAGAGCAAGTCATTATTTTCATAAATAGAAGAGGTTATGCGAATTTTATGTCATGTCGCGCATGTGGAAAGGCGATCAAGTGTCCTCACTGTGATGTGACACTTAAGTACCATAACGACAAAATGCTTAGATGTCATTACTGCGGACATACTGTAAAGGCACCCACATTGTGTCCGGAGTGTGGTTCAAAGTTCATAGCTCCTTTTGGGACAGGAACACAAAAGGTTGAGCAGATGGTAAAGGATACATTTAAGGAAGCAAGGGTTCTTAGGATGGACACAGATACTACATCAAAAAAAAATGGGTATAATGATATTATTAAGAGGTTTGCAAATCATGAGGCAGACATATTAGTGGGAACTCAGATGATTGTTAAAGGACATGATTTTAGTAAGGTGACACTTGTTGGAATCGTGGCGGCAGACTTGTCTTTGTATGCATCGAGCTTTAAGGCATCAGAAAACACATTTAAGCTCTTGACCCAGGCAGCAGGAAGAGCAGGAAGAGGAGAGATAAGAGGCGATGTTGTAATTCAGACATACAGTCCTGACGAATACAGCATAGTGGCATCTGCACATCAGGATTACGAAGAATTTTATGAACAGGAGATGGCTTTCAGAAGTCTTATGAAATATCCTCCTGCGGTAGGAATGTTGACAATACAGATAGCTTCACAAAATGAAGAATTTGCTGTTTCTGTATCTAAGAAAATAGGCGATTTTTTAGAAAAAAACAAAGAGCTTAAAATAATGGGACCATCAAAAGCTTCGGTGTATAAGATAAATGATATATTCAGATATCTTATATATGTAAAAGGCGGAAGCAATCTGCTGAAGATATGTGAAGAAATCGACGAATATATAAAGGATGAAAAGGATATAAGCGAAGTAAACCTTCAATATGATTTAGAAAATGTATAAGAAAGGAATATACAAAAATGGCATTAAGAAATATTAGAGAAATCGGTGATGAGATACTCACAAAGAAGTGTAAAGAAGTAAAAGAAGTAAACGAAAAAATCACAACACTTATAGATGATATGTTAGATACTATGTATGAGGCAAACGGTGTTGGACTTGCAGCCCCACAGGTGGGTATTCTTAAGAGAATCGTTGTAATTGATATAGGTGAAGGTCCTTATGTGCTTATTAATCCGGTGATTATAGAGGCAAACGGTGAGCAGACAGGAACAGAAGGATGCCTTAGTGTTCCTGGAAAAGCAGGAACAGTAACAAGACCTAATTATGTAAAGGTAATTGCATACAACGAAGATATGGAGCAGTTTGAACTTGAAGGAACAGAACTTCTTGCAAGAGCAATCTGTCATGAATGTGATCATCTTGAAGGGCATTTATATGTTGAGAAGGTGGAAGGAGAGCTTCATGACGCATCAGTGGAATATGAAGATGAGGAAGAATAAAAAATAATTGGAGGCGATAAAATGAAAGCAGTATTTATGGGAACACCGGATTTTTCGGTACCGGTATTAGATGCACTTGTAAAAGCAGGGCACGAAGTATTGGCAGTCGTTACCCAGACAGACAAGCCGAAGGGAAGAGGTAAAGAGATGCAGCCGACACCGGTAAAAGAAGCTGCACTTAAGCATAATATACCTGTATATCAGCCACTTAAAGTCAGAGAAGAAGAGTTTGTAGAGAAGCTTAAAGAGATGAATCCGGAGGTAATTGTAGTAGTTGCATACGGACAGGTGCTTCCAAAATCCATACTTGATATACCAAAATACGGATGTATCAACGTTCATGCATCGTTACTTCCAAAATACAGGGGAGCAGCACCAATCCAGAGAGTTGTGCTTGATGGAGAAAAGGTAACAGGTGTTACTACAATGTATATGGAAGAGGGTCTTGATACAGGTGATATGCTTCTAAAAGAAGAGATTACATTGGATGAAAAAGAGACATACGGAAGTCTTCATGACAGATTAAAAGAACTTGGCGGACCAATAGCAGTAAAGACTTTAAAGGCTTTAGAGGGCGGAACTGCAGTAAGAATAAAGCAGAATGATGAAGAAGCTAACTATGCTAAAATGATTAAAAAATCAATGGGTAAAATTGATTTCAATGATGAAGCAGTAGTGATAGAGAGATTGATACGTGGTATGAATCCATGGCCAAGCGCTTATACATCATTTAATGGAAAGACGCTTAAAATATGGGATGCAGATGTTATTGAAAAAGAATATGACGGGGTGCCCGGTGAAATTGTGGAGATAGATAAAGACAGTTTTGTAATTAAGACAGGAAAAGGTGCACTTAAGATTTTATCTCTTCAGTTAGAAGGAAAAAAACGTATGGATACAGATGCTTTCCTTCGTGGTGTCAAAATAGAAAAAGGAGTAATTCTTTAATGAAGTCATCAAATCCAAGAGAAACAGCACTTGATATGCTTATAGATATATTTGAGAATGACAAATTCAGTCATATAGTGCTGAGAGAAGGCTTACATACAATTGAAGACAGACAGGAAAAAGCGTTCATAACAAGACTTGTGATGGGAACCGTGGAGAGAGTCATAACAATTGACTATATAATTAACAGCTATTCAAAGGTCAAAGTAAAGAAGATGAAACCGCTAATAAGAGAGCTTCTCAGAATGAGTGTGTACCAGATTCATTATATGGAAGCAATACCTGACAGCGCGGTCTGCAATGAGGCGGTAAAGATAGCGAAAAAGAGAAAATTTGTTAATTTATCAGGTTTTGTGAATGGTGTTTTAAGGAAGATAGGAAGAGAAAAAGATAATTTCGTAATTCCTCAAAACGATGATGTTAATTCATTGTCCATAAGATACTCAACACCTACGTGGATTGTGGAAAAATGTATAAAAGATTATGGCATGGATATCTGCAAAAAAATACTTTCAGGAAGTGATGAGAATTCATTTGTAAGCGTAAGGGTCAACACATCAAAGGCATCTGTCGCTCAGGTAAGAAAAGAACTCTCAGAAGAAAATATAGAGTATAGTGACGGGGATTATTTAGAAGAGGCGATAAAGCTGCATCACATCAATGATATAGAGAGTATAGATGCATTTAGAAAAGGCTTTATTCAACCACAGGATGAAAGCTCCATGCTTGTTGGAAGATGTGCAGGAATAGAGGAAAACGACATATGTATAGATGTGTGTTCAGCACCAGGTGGAAAAGCTATACATGTGGCTGATTTACTAAAAGGCACAGGTAAAGTCTATTCAAGAGATGTGTCAGAGTACAAGGTAAACCTAATCAATCAGAACATAAAAAGGTCTGGTTTTTCAAATATAGAGGCAGGAGTTTTTGATGCAACAGTATCTGATGAGAGTATGTTTGAAAAAGCAGATGTTTTGATAGCGGATGTACCATGTTCAGGACTTGGCGTGTTTAACAAGAAGTCTGATATCAAATACAAGATTACAGAGGAATCTTTGGAAGAGTTAAGACTGCTACAGAGAAGAATAATAGAGAATGTACATAAATATGTAAAGCCTGGTGGCGTTATGATATACAGTACATGCACAATTAATCAGGAAGAAAACATTGAAAATGTTAACTGGATTACGAAGAATTTTGATTTCCGGCTTGAGAGTATAGATGAATACATACCTGAAAAGCTCAGAAATGAAGATACAAAAAAAGGATTTTTGCAACTAATACAAGGCGTTCACCAATGTGACGGTTTTTTTATAGCGAGGCTGAGACGTGGAAAAAATTGATATTAAGTCACTTGACTTAGAGGAACTTACAAACTTAATAATAGAGCTTGGAGAGAAGAAATTCAGGTCAAAACAGATATATGAGTGGATTCATGTAAGACTTGTGGAAAGCTTTGACGAGATGACAAATATATCAGTGGCATTTAGAGAAAAACTAAAAGAGACCTGTTATTTGACGGTTCATAAGCCGGTGGAGATACTTACCTCTAAGATAGACGGAACGCAGAAATATTTGTTTATGTTATCGGATGGAAGTGTTATTGAAAGTGTTTTGATGAAATATCATCATGGCAATTCCGTATGTATATCCACACAGGTGGGCTGTAGAATGGGCTGCAGATTCTGTGCATCCACGCTTGATGGATTAGAGCGGAATCTAAAACCATCAGAGATGCTTGACGAGATATACAGAATACAGAAGCTTACAGGTGAGCGTGTATCAAACATAGTTCTTATGGGCACAGGCGAACCTATGGATAACTTCGATAATGTGATTAAGTTCTTAAAGCTTATATCTGACGAAAATGGGTTGCATATAAGTCAGAGAAATATTACAATATCAACATGCGGAATTGTAGATGGTATCAGGAAACTGGCTGACAGTGGGGTGCAGGTTACCCTTGCATTATCGCTTCATGCATCAGATGATGAGACGAGAAAATCACTTATGCCGGTTGCCAACAAATATACAATCGCGCAGATACTTGAAGCTTGTGATTATTTCTTCCAAAAGACAGGAAGAAGAGTATCATTCGAATATAGTTTGGTAGCGGGGGTGAATGATACAGAAGAAGAAGCAGGCAAACTGGTATCTCTTCTAAAAGGAAAAAACTGTCACGTAAATCTTATTCCTGTTAACCCTATAAAAGAGCGTGATTACAGGCAGTCTGACAAGGTTGCAATCGACAAATTTAAAAATAAACTTGAAAAAAATAGAATAAATGTTACTATTAGAAGGGAAATGGGAAGAGATATAGAGGGTGCATGTGGACAGCTCAGAAAGAGCTACACAGACAAATACAAGAAGGAGAAGGAGGCTTAAATCTTGAAAGCATATGCCATAACAGACGTAGGAAAAAAGAGAACAACTAACCAGGATTACGTGTATGCATGTAAGGAACCAGTTGGAAATCTCCCCAATTTGTTTATTGTAGCAGATGGTATGGGTGGACATAAAGCAGGAGATCTGGCATCAAGATATACTGTAGAGACATTTATACAGGAAGTGAAGAATTCAGACGAGAAGAATCCTATATCGATAATAGAGTCTGCTATTAGTGTTGCTAATAAAGCTTTGATGGCAAAGGCAAGAGAAAGCATTGATTATGATGGAATGGGTACGACATTGGTAGTGGCCACAATAGTGGATGACTCCATTTACATCGCGAATGTTGGGGACAGCAGATTATATCTTATAAATAATGAGATTCAACAGATTACAAGAGACCATTCTCTTGTAGAGGAAATGGTTAGCATGGGTGAGCTTGATAAAGAGAGCGCAAGATTCCATGAGAAGAAGAATATCATTACAAGGGCAATAGGTGCAGATCCTATGCTTATCGCTGATTTTTTTGAAGTAGAATACGCGAAGGGTGATATTATTCTGATGTGTTCAGATGGTCTTTCAAATATGATTGATGATGCTGATATAAGAAAAATTGTAAATGAGGGTACTGAATTATCAGATATTGCTAATAAGCTCATAGAAGTAGCTAATAATAATGGTGGAAAAGATAACATAGCAGTTGTCTTGGTAGAGCCTGAAAATGACGAGGTGAATGTATGTTAAGGAAAGGAATGTTTATAAGCGACAGATATGAAATCATTGACAAGGTTGGATCTGGTGGAATGTCTGATGTTTATAAGGCTAAATGTCATAAGCTTAACAGATTTGTAGCGATTAAAGTATTAAAGCATGAGTTTAGTGAGGATACGAGCTTTGTGTCAAAGTTCAAGGTAGAGGCACAAAATGCTGCCGGATTATCACATCCAAACATTGTAAATGTTTATGATGTAGGTGAAGATAACGGTCTTTATTATATTGTAATGGAGTTAATCGAAGGAATAACTCTTAAGAAGTATATCGAGAAGAAGGGCAAGCTTCCTGTGAAAGAGGCAGTAAGTATTGCTATTCAGGTAGCGCAGGGAATCGAAGCAGCCCACAATAATCATATTATTCACAGAGATATAAAGCCACAGAATATAATAATATCGAGAGAGGGCAAGGTAAAGGTTACTGATTTTGGTATTGCAAGAGCAGCATCTGCTAACACAATCAACTCAAATGCCATGGGTTCTGTGCACTATATTTCGCCGGAACAGGCAAGAGGTGGATTTATTGACGAAAAGAGTGACATATACTCGCTTGGTATAACACTTTATGAGATGCTTACAGGCAGAGTTCCGTTTGAAGGTGACTCAACAGTTACAATAGCACTTCAGCATGTGCAGGAAGAGATTCCTTCAGCTAAGTTATTTGCACCTGAGCTTCCAATAAGTGTTGAGAAGATTATTGAGAAATGTACACAGAAGAAGCCTGACAGAAGATATCTTAAGGTGACTTCGCTTATAGCTGATTTAAAGAGATCGCTTGTTACACCTGATGAAGATTTTGTTCAGTTGGTTTCACAGCCAAATGCCGGAGCAACAGTAGTAATCTCAGGTGACGAATTAAAGAAGATCAGGAATGATGCAGGAATCAAATCTGATATGTTATCAGATGATGATGAAGAGCTTGCAGACGATTATGACCAGAACGAAGAAGATGAAGAGTATGATGATGATTACGAAGATTTGGAGGACGATCTGGAATCTGAGAATCCAAAGCTTGATAAGATGATTATGATTGGCGGTCTCGTAACTTGTGTAATCGTAATTATGATAGCTGTATATCTTGCAATCAGTTTCTTTGGAAAAGGTTGCCAGGGCTCAAAGGGAATTAGCGAGAAAGAATCTACTACAAAAGAACAGGAAGAACTTGATGATAAGCATACAAGAATTCCGAAGGTAATCGGACTTGACAAGGACGAAGCTAAGGAAGCGATTAATGAAGCAACTCTTGGATACAGATTATCAGAAGATTTCTCTGATGAAGTAGAAGAGGGACTTGTAATGGCAATCTCATTACCATCAGGAGAAAAGCTTGAAGAAGGGGATGTAGTTGCCAAGAATACTACTATCGTACTTGTTATCAGTAAGGGTGGAGACACATTTGAATTAGAAGATGTATCAGGTATGTTAAAGAGTGACGCACAGGCTGTACTTAAAGAGAAGAAATTAAAGGTTAAGACAGAATATGTTGATGATGAAGAAGTTGAAATTGACAAGGTTGTAAAGACTGACCCTGTTGCAAAGAGTATGGTAAAAGCAGGAGATGAGGTAACTCTTTACATCAGCAGAGGTAAGGAAGATGGGGAAGATACACTGGTTCCTGATGTGAGAAAACTCACAAAGACAAAAGCAAAGGTAATGCTTGAAGAGGCAGGACTTACACTTGGAAATGTTGAGGAAGTATATGATGATACTGTTGAAGAAGGTAAGATAATAAGCCAGGAATACACTCCGAATGATAAGCTTCCAATAGGTACTTCAGTCAGTGTTGTAATCAGTAAGGGACCAAAGCCAACTGAGACAACAACACCGAAGGAGACAACAACAGAAAAGCCAACTACTTCAAAGAAAGAGGACACAACACAAGAGCCTTCTACTACTGCAGCTCCAGTATATACTGCAAGTGTTAATTTAAGACTTTCAGATATTTTACAGAAGCTAGAAGTTGATGAAGAAGGAAGATACAATGGAGCAGGTGTTGTAGGTATCAAGGTTGATGGAGCGTGGTATAATGGATTCGATTACACAGATATCAATTCATGGCCGGATGAGTGGACACTTGAGCTTCCTGAAAGTGATACAAAGAAGAAATCAACTGTTGAAGTATACGTAGATTCTATGTCTACACCTATTTACACAGTTAAAGCAAGTTACAAATAAGGATTTTTTATGCGTGGAAAAATAATTAAAGGTATTGCAGGATTCTACTATGTGCATGTAGCACATAGTGGAATCTATGAATGTAAGGCAAAAGGAATATTCAGAAATAGGCACATTAAACCACTGGTTGGTGATAATGTGTCTATTGATATTCTTGACGAAGAGAATAAAAAAGGAAATATCACAGATATATTAGACAGAACCAATGAACTTATCAGACCGGCGGTAGCCAATATTGATCAGGCATTGGTTGTTTTTGCGATTACAAGTCCTACACCAAACATAAATCTGCTTGACAGATTTCTTGTGATGATGCAGTGGCAGAATGTTGATACAATCATATGCTTTAATAAGATTGACCTTGCAAGCGATGAGGAGCTTACAAGACTTAAGGATATATATGTATCATCAGGATACCATGTGATTTTTACAAGTACAAAGGACAACATAGGGATAGATTATGTGAAGAGACTGTTAGAGGGAAAGACTACATCTCTTGCAGGTCCATCGGGAGTTGGAAAATCATCAATGCTTAATGCACTTATTCCGGAAGCTAATTCAGAGACGGGAAACGTAAGCGAAAAAATAGGAAGAGGAAAACATACGACACGACATTCGGAGATATTTGAAGTAGGTGACAACACATATCTAATGGATACTCCGGGATTTAGTTCTCTTTTTTCTAATGAGTTTGAAAAAGAAGAGCTTAAGGAATATTTTCCGGAATTTGAGCAGTACAATGGGACCTGCAGATTTAACGGATGTGTTCATATAAATGAACCGGACTGTAGTGTGAAAAAAGCGCTGGAGGAAGGAAAAATTAGTCAGTCAAGATACGATAATTATGTTCTTATGTATGAGGAATTGAAAAACAAGAAAAAATATTAGTGAATACCATTATGGAGGGAAAAATGATTAAATTATCACCATCAATTTTAGCAGCAGATTTTGCAAATTTAGGAGAGGACATTTCTCGCGCTGATAAGGCGGGAGCAGACTATATTCATATAGATGTTATGGATGGAAGCTTTGTGCCAAGCATTTCTTTTGGAATGCCTGTTATAAAGAGTATAAGAAAGAGTACAGATAAGCCGTTTGATGTTCACCTGATGATTGATGAACCTGTAAGATATATAGATGAATTTAAAGAGGCAGGAGCTGATATTATAACAGTTCATGCGGAAGCATGTAAGCATCTTCATAGAACTGTAACTGCAATCAAAGAAAAAGGTATGAAGGCAGGAGTTGTGCTTAACCCGTCAACACCCCTTAATGTACTTGATTACATAATGGATGAGGTAGATATGATACTGCTTATGAGTGTAAATCCCGGATTTGGCGGACAGAAATATATCCCATCAGTTACAAAGAAGATTAGTGAGCTTAGGAAGATGATTACTGAATCAGGAAGAGAGATTGAATTGGAAGTGGATGGTGGAGTTAATCTTGATAATTTGAGAGAAGTCATAGAGGCAGGTGCTGATGTAATCGTGGCAGGGTCAGCAGTGTTTGGTGGAAGCATTGAAGAGAACGTAACAGAATTTAAGAAGATAATGAATGAATATGAATAGAGTGTTGATTGTTACAGGTGGAACTGTAAATGACGAATTTTTAACTGAATTGATATTTAAGACAGAGTTTACTTCGATAATTGCTGTTGATGGAGGACTTAAGGTTCTTTACAGGAATAATCTTAAGCCTGATGCTATAGTTGGTGATTTCGATACAATAGAGCCTGAGATTTTGTCGAAATATAAGTATAGCCCCACTACTGAAGTGGTCAGTCTGAACCCTGAAAAAGATTATACCGATACTCATTCGGCGCTTGAATATGCGATTAAGTCAAAACCGGATGAGATATTTATCATCGGAGGAATAGGAAGCAGGATAGATCACAGCCTTGCAAATATCGCAATACTTGAAGTGGCAATGGAAGCAAATGTTCGGGCTTTCATTGTTAATGAAAACAACAAAATCAGGATGATTTGTGGAAATGTAATGATAGATAAAAAAGACTTGTATGGACCATATATATCTTTATTACCATTTGGAGGAGAGGCAAAAGGAGTTACGCTTAAAGGCTTTAAGTATAACCTTGATAATTTTGACTTTGTCACAAGTAAATTGGCAAGCCTCGGGATAAGCAATGAAATGGTAGAGGATAAAGCTGTCATTAACATACAGAATGGAAGAATGTTGTTAATAGAAGCCAGAGATTAGTGGAATACAACAAATTGATAAGCTAAAAGAAAGAGAACAGCTTGTATATGATATGATTTTTGGAAATATGAGATAAATATTGACACAAAAAAAAAATGATATCATAAATGGCGTAAAATTGAACGGGACGGGAGGTATGAGTGTGAAAACAAACTCAAGAGGTAGGCCACTGTAAATCGTTATTGATAATATGTAGTGAAAGTATATAAAATACGAATAATGATTTATAGAAAGGGAGAAAAAATGTTACATTATCTATATAAGAATTTAAAGAACTTTGTAACTGGAGAAAAGTTCTTATTCATTATTATTGTATCTGTACAAATAATATCTGTAATATCAATTTTCTTTTCGTACGGCATAATAAAACATTATAATTTGAAAAATGATGTAACACAGGGAACGATGCTTGAGATGGACATACAATTTCCAAGAGATAATGATGAAGATATAATTACTACGGATCTTTTAGTAAAAAATCATAATAAAATTATTGAGACGGTTAAAAAGAAGGTAAGTTTAGAATATGTTATGGCCAGTACGGAAGAGTATATGATAGATGCCTCGTATGATTATAGTGATGGTAATATAGTGGAAGGTGAGAGTGCTAAAAATACTGCCAGTTTGATTCCACAGGGTGGAAGAACATTTACCAAAAAAGAATTGGTTGATGGCTCAAAGGTTGCTATAGTATGTGCTACATCTAAGAAATATGATAATGATATTATGATACTGAATGGTGAGAAATATGATGTCATTGCATATGCACTTGAAGTACAGGAAGGTAAAGAATCGATTCCATTTTTGATGATGCCTATAATGTCATTACCTCAAAAAGCTATGACAAGGCATTTGATTTTATATTTCAATTCTCCTATAGATATTAATGAATACAACGCGCTTAAGGAAGCATGTCTCGAGGCGTTTGGTGATAAAATAGATATTCCTGAATTCGTGGCTCTTGATGATATTGAGGATACGAAGACTAACAATACTATTATATTATCAGGGATAATACTCATATTGTTCGCTGCTGTTAATTATTGTATGATATACAGGTATATTCTTGAGAAGAGAAAGAGAACACTTGCTATATACAGGATATGTGGATGCACGAAGTCGTTAGCTGCATTTGCTTATATGATAGAGATGATAGGAGTGTCATTGCTTATTTTTGCCATTCTTATTCCACTGTATCACTATATTATTCTGCCGCGTATCGGTAAGATGTTTGAGTATATGAGTCTGTATTATAATAATTTAACCTACATAAAGCTTTTGATTGCATATATGACAGGTTTAACATTAAGTTATGCAGTGCTGGTTATTGATATAGTAAGGAAAACTCCTTTAATGCTTACGAAGGAGGGTGAAATATAGTGTTTAGATTAGGAATAGATGGATTTATAAGGAACATTACGAAGAACATAATGGTAATCCTTCAGCTTACGATGATTCTGGTGTTATCTACATTGATAGTATCAACATATGATTCACAGACCAGAATGAGCAAAGCAGTTATGAAATATATAGATGAAACAGGCGCATATATATATCCTGATATGAGTAGATGGGATGAGGATAAGGTAATGAGTATGCCAGGGTTTAAAGAGCATATATATGCACTTGGAATGAATACTTCTGTGTACCTTGAGGGATATGATAAAGAGTCAGGGGGTAACTGTGACTTTATAACTTACGATGAAGACAAGGTTAACTACAGACCGCGATTAAAGAGTGGCAAATGGTATAGTGAAGTAGGGGAGAAGGATAATACCATTAATGTGGTTATAGCTGAAAACGATTATGGTTATGGTGTCGGGGACAGGTTAAAGGTCAAATTATTATGCAATGACGGAACAGAAAAGCAGATAGATTTTTATGTGACCGGTGTTGTATATGACAGGAGTATGTTGTTTGGATTTAACAATGAATACAACAATTCAAACAATTCCTATGTGTCGTTGTTTTCAAATACTGTAGATTATGAGTCAGGCATAAATAAACAGTATAGTTTTGCTGTAACTATGTCTTTGGATGATATTGAGAAATATAATATTTATGTTACTCAGAGAAAAGGAATTATAGATTTTGATGATGATATATCAGAAGAGCAAATGAATAAGAATATAGCACAGTTAAATGAAATGGCGATGGCAAGCAGTACTGCAGGTATGAAGTCTAATTCTGATGAGATATTATTTAGCAAGCTTGCAGGGATTTTTATTGTATTTATTGTTATTGTGATTATAACAATTGCCAGTATTATATGTTCAGGTGCTGTTACATATATGTATGAGAGAAGAAATTACGGAATATATTATATGACTGGTAATACGTGGATGAATACGGTGTTGCTGTCTTTGATAAATTGGCTCATGGTTGCATTATCATCTGTAGTTTTATGTATTTTTATAATATCCATGGGAGTGTTATTTAAGTATTTTGATACTTACACGATATCATATTCACTTAAGACTTTTGTAGTGCAATTTCTGATTGTTGCATTAATGATTTTGACGGCAATGTTAATTCCATATGTTAAGACGAAGAAAAGTCAGCCGGTTGATATAATTAAGAATAATGAATAGAGGTGAAGTGAAATGATAGAGATTAAAGATTTACATAAAATATATAATGCAAAAAAAGGAAACCAATTTGAATCTCTCAATAAGGAGGGAAAGACAATAGTGATTATTACTCATGATAAAGAGATTGCAGCCAGATGTGGTAAAATTATAGAGATAAAAGACGGATTAATATCTGCCATAGAAGACAGAGCGTAGATTTTAAATTTTACAAAATAAAGGAGTCGGAAACAGTTTTGTTATCCGACTCCTTTTGTATACTTTCTCGATTTACATCTAAGCTTCTGCATTGTAGTAAGTCTCTAAATCTTTTTTGCAGTTCAAGAAGATTTTACCGAGCATAGGATCAAAATGAGAACCAAGCGATTCTGTAATGATTGAGTATGCCTTTTCGTATGAGAAAGCTTCTTTGTAGCAACGCTTGCTTACAAGAGCATCAAATACATCTGCAAGCGCCATTATTCTGGCTTCAATTGGAATGGAAGCACCGGAAATATGTGTTGGATATCCGCTTCCGTCCCATTTTTCGTGATGAAAGTGTGCTACGTTTGTAGCGATTTCTACAAAATCTTCGTTTTCTACACCGTCAAGAATCTGTTCAACTATCTTGGCGCCCTCCGCTGAGTGACGTTTCATCTCATTGTATTCCTCATCGGTAAACTTTCCGTTTTTCTTAAGGATAACATCACTGATTGCTATTTTTCCAAGATCGTGCATAGGAGCAGCCTTTGTGACAAGCTTTAAGAAATCTTCGGTGAGATTAATCTCGTCCTGGTGCTTGATAAGTTCTTTTGCAAAAATTTCAACAACCTTACTGGTTCGTTTGATATGACCACCTGTGCTGTTGTCACGGCTTTCAACCATACTTGCCATACCAAGCACCATCATATCCTTTATGTATGAGATATCCTTTGTCTTAAGTTCTACCTCGTGTTCAAGATTGACATTGTAATGTTCTATTTTGTTAAGATAATTAATCTCATCTGTTCTGTCTACCATCTCAAGGATACAGCCAACATTTTTCGAGCGATTATATGATATGTCTCTATAGGACAGCTCAAAGTGTTTTTGACCTACATGTATTATTTTGTGGGATTTTGAGTCCGTCTTGTTAAGAATCCAGTCAACAATCTCTGTGTATAAGTAACTGTTATTGGGGGCGATTCGTGCATCCACATGCCAATCAGTAACGATTTCAGGGAAGGTTTCCTTCATAAAAGTGTTTGCAGAGATGTATCGGCCTTTGTTATCGAAGATAACGTATCCGTATTCACCCAATTTCTCTACGGAAGTGGCAATATTTGAACTCATATCAAACATATTAATACGTTCAAACAGGTAAATCATTATAACACACGCAAACAGGTATCCTATTGACAGGTAACTGATATTCGAGTGGGTAATTCTTTCGAGAAGATATGAGAGGATTACCAGAAAACCAAGTATACTCATGCTGGATACTACCAACAGAGACATATGATTCCTGTTCTTGATGGCATATAATGTAAACAGTATCAGGAAAATACCTGAAAGAATCATCAATAGCGAGAACAGGAAATGTGCAGGTCCGTACTCTTTAACTAAATAACTGTATCCATTACCTTTGACTAACTTAAGGCTCTTATAATAATAGTTATTTCGGTCGATTGTAAATACAAATGCCAATACAGTTGTGGCTAATGCCGGAAAACCATATTTTACAATAGCAGGTTTCTTTGTATCGCACAGTCTGAATATTATCATGATAAGTGCCACAGGACAGTAACACGCACCTATATATAGCACTTTTTGTGAAAAAACAGCCATTTCCATAGTGTCTGACACAGAAACCATATATCGTCCTAAACTGTTAAGTATCGTCATTATCCCAAAAAAAATGAAAAGCGAATCGATTTTTTTGTTGCGAATCAAAAAGCTGCCCGTCATAACAAGTGATGTCAGAAAAGTCGTAAAATAAATTAATGTAACCATACATAACCCCCTCGCAAAACTTTTTAAAAAGCTGGAAATAATGATTATACGTTAAATCTGAAAAGAATTACGTCTCCGTCTTTTACAACATATTCTTTTCCTTCCAGTCTTACAAGACCTTTGTCTTTCGCACCTGAATAAGAACCGCAATCAAGAAGATCCTGGTAATTAACAACTTCGGCTCGGATAAAGCCACGTTCGAAATCACTGTGGATTTTACCTGCTGCTCCCGGTGCTTTAGTTCCAAGTGTGATTGTCCATGCACGTGTCTCCTGCTTTCCGGCTGTTAAGTAGCTGATAAGACCAAGAAGCTTATAGCTTGCCTTTATGAGCTTGTCAAGACCGGATTCTTTAAGGCCTAAATCTTCGAGAAAGTCTTTTTTCTCATCATCATCGAGTTCTGACAATTCCTGCTCAATCTGTGCGCAGATTGCAAATACCTCACTGCCATTTTCGGCTGCGAATGTTCTTACCTTCTTGACGAATTCATTATTCTCGCCGTCATCAGCCAAATCGTCTTCTGAAACATTAGCTGCATAGATAACAGGCTTGATTGTAAGAAGATTGTAAGTGGCTATAAGTGCCGCCTCATCATCATCAGCTGCTTCAAAGCTTGTAGCAAGATTCATACCTTCAAGATGAGCTTTTAATCTCTGTAACAAGTCTAATTCCTTAGCCAGTGCCTTGTCATTTCTCGCACCCTTTGATGTCTTTGCAATTCTTCTCTCTAAGATTTCAATATCAGAGAAGATAAGCTCCATATTGATGGTCTCAATGTCTCTGAGCGGATCAACACTTCCGTCTACATGGATAACATTAGTATCCTCAAAACATCTTACTACATGAACGATAGCATCTACCTCACGAATGTTTGATAAGAACTGGTTACCAAGTCCCTCGCCCTTCGAAGCACCCTTCACAAGACCAGCAATATCAACGAATTCGATGACAGCCGGAGTGATTTTATCTGAATCATAAAGGGCAGCAAGCTTATCAAGACGTTCATCGGGAACGGCTACCACACCAACGTTTGGGTCGATAGTACAGAATGGATAATTTGCCGATTCTGCTCCAGCCTTTGTAAGCGAATTAAATAAAGTACTTTTACCTACATTAGGAAGTCCAACAATACCAAGTTTCATAATATATTCCAACCTTTCTTTTGTTTATCTGAAATCATACAGCATAAAGTGTAACATATATTTGAAAAAAAATAAAGATTGTATTATAATGTACATCAGTTTTGGTGAGAAAAGGAGAGAAAAGATGCTGCTTAGTACAAGTATACGATTTGTTAATCTTGGAATAGAGATTGACAATATGGGTAAAGAGATTAATATATTTGGATTCAGAATTGCGTATTACGGAATAATTATTGCCATTGGCATTATGGCCGGAATGTTTATGGCTTTCAGGGAAGCTAAGATAACAGGACAGAATCCGGAAGACTATATGGATTTTGCAATTGTTGCAATTCCTTCATGTATAATTGGTGCAAGACTTTATTATGTAATATTTGAGTGGGATTATTACAGTAAACATTTAGTGGAGATTTTTAACCTTAGAAGGGGTGGACTTGGAATATACGGTGCTGTAATAGTTGGAGTTATTATGTGTGCTGTGTTTATGAAGATTAAGAAGATGTCATTTTTCCTGCTCGCAGATACAGCGTGTATCGGTCTGCTTACAGGTCAGATAATTGGAAGATGGGGGAACTTTTTTAACAGAGAGGCATTTGGCGGGTATACGGACAATCTTTTTGCCATGCAGATAAAATTAGACGAAGTTGGCGGTGTGGTATCCGATGAACTGCTGGCCAATCTGAAGGTGGTAGATGGAATAGAGTACATTCAGGTACACCCTACATTTTTGTATGAGTCGTTATGGAATCTTTGTCTGCTTATATTAATACTTATATTTAGGAAGAAAAAGAAGTTCGACGGAGAGGTGTTCTGTATGTATGCGGGCGGCTATGCAGTAGGGAGATTCTTTATTGAAAGCCTTCGTACAGACCAGCTAAAAGTGTTTGGTGTGCCTGCATCAATGATAGTGGCAGTAATATTTGCAGTTTTATCATTAGCATTCGTAATTTACAAACATATTTCGATGAAAAAAGAGAAAATTTAGGGATTGTTCCCCACTTACAGAACAATATGTTCTGTTTAACATTGAAAAAGAGGCAATTATGGGAAAAATTGTCTCTTCTTTTTTTGCGCATTTTTTAAAAAAGTCCTTGATATATACAGTTTTTTACGATAAAATAGGTACATAAGTGGTGATAAGTGGTACTAAGTGTCACGAAGTGGTGAATATCATCAGATATTACACTGTATCACATATGAAGCAAAGTTGGTGACGAATAGAGTGTTTATGGGAGAGTACAATCACACAGTTGACGCCAAGGGAAGAGTGATTATTCCTGCGAAGTTTCGTGAAGCACTTGGAGATGCTTTTGTGGTTACAAAGGGTCTTGATGGGTGCTTATTTGTGTTTGCCATGGACGAGTGGTCAAGCTTTGAGGAAAAGCTTAGAACGTTACCAATTGCTAACAAGGATGCGAGAAAATTCACAAGATTCTTTCTTGCAGGTGCGACTGATGTAGAACCTGATAAGCAGGGACGAGTTCTTATACCTAATAATCTCAGAGAGTTTGGAGGACTTACGAAGGACGTAGTGTTAGTTGGTGTTTCTAACAGAGTAGAGATTTGGGATAAGGGACGCTATGAGGAAAGTACTGAGTTTGACGATATGGACGAGATTGCAGAACATATGGCAGATTTGGGATTGCTCATATAATCAGATATGATATGGAAAGAGGAGTTTGTTGACAATGGAATTTAATCATGTATCGGTTTTACTTAACGAGACGGTGGACAGCCTTAATATTAAGCCTGATGGAATCTATGTCGATGGAACTCTTGGTGGCGGTGGCCACTCATATGAGATTGCTAAGAGACTTTCTGACAAGGGGCGTCTTATCGGGATTGACAGAGACTCGGATGCCATTATGGCAGCAGGTGAGAGACTTAAAGAGTTTGAGGACAAGGTTACCATAGTTCGTGCGAACTATAGCGAAATAGATTCAGTACTTGATTCTTTATCTGTCGACAAGGTTGACGGAATTGTGCTTGACTTGGGAGTGTCTTCAAAACAGCTTGATACGGCAGAGAGAGGATTTTCGTACAGATATGATGCACCACTTGATATGAGAATGGACAAGCGTCAGACGATGACAGCTAAAGACATTGTTAATACATACAGTGAAATGGAATTGTTCAGAGTAATCAGAGATTACGGTGAAGATAAATTTGCTAAGAATATTGCAAAACATATAGTTTTAGCAAGACAGGAAAAAGAAATTGAGACAACTTTCGAATTGACAGAAATCATAAAAGCAGCAATTCCTGCAAAGGTCAGAGCTAAGGGTGGTCATCCATCCAAGCAGACCTTTCAGGCAATACGAATCGAACTCAATAGAGAACTTGATGAGGTAAGAGACTCTATTGATAATATGATAGACAGACTGAAGGATGGAGGAAGACTTAGTATTATTACCTTCCATTCATTGGAGGACAGAATTGTAAAGGTTGGATTTAAGAGAAACGAGAATCCATGTACCTGTCCGCCGGATTTTCCGGTATGTGTATGCGGGAAAGAATCAAAGGGGTTTGTTATAAGTAGAAAGCCGATTTTGCCAAGTGAAGAAGAATTAAGATTCAATTCACGTTCGAAAAGTGCAAAGTTAAGAATCTTTGAAAAAGGGAAGAAGGAAAGATAGTCATGGAAGACAGATTTATGAGAAAAAGTTATGTGGAAGGTAGTGCTGTGAGAAAGATTCAGAGCATACCTGAGAGAAAAGGTTTAGAAGTCGTAAGACCGGAAGAAGAGGTTAAGCGTACAAGCAGACAGAAGGCTGCAGCAAGAAACAGACAGAGAGAGCTTAGAATGAGCCCTAAGTATGTGCTCTTTTTAACAGCACTTACAGTTGCCACAGCACTTGTTTGTTTTCAGTATATTGGTTTGCAGGCAAGCATTATGAACAGGAATGAAAGAATTATAGAATTAAAGAGTGAGATTAACACAATTTCAGCTAGAAATGATGCTGTTGAGTATTCTATCAGCAGCTTTATTGATACAAAGAATGTTATCAAGGTGGCTACAACAGAGCTTGGTATGGTCAAGGCTAAAAAGGACCAGGTATCATACTACACTAGTTCAGAAAGTGAATATATGAAGCAGGTAGCAGATATTCCTACCAAATAATCTTTCGAGAAATGGATAGAGAAAATGGCGAGAAGAGATATAAGAAATAACAGGGTTAAAAAGGTAAAAAAGTTCAAAAAGAGAATGAAAATCAAACAGATGTATGTGTTTGTGGTTATCATTCTGGCACTTGCTATTTTGGGAATCAGAGTGTCTATTATCAATTATAAAAGCGAGGATGACTACACGAAACTGGTGCTAGAACAACAACAAGAATCTAGCACCACCATTCCTTTCAAAAGAGGAGATATCCTCGACAGGAATGGTAATGTTCTTGCGACAAGCATAAAGGTATATAATCTTATACTGGATCCAAAAGTAATGTTGACAAAAGAGGATTACTTAGAGCCTACGGTGAAAGCTTTATTATCTAATTTTGAAGAGATTAAAGAAGACGATTTGCGAAAGGTAATAAGTGAAAAGGCAGATAGCAGTTATGTCGTATATCTGAAAGAATTAGAATACGAGAGAATTGAGAATTTTCTTAGTGAACAGGATAAGAATAAGTTAATCAAAGGCGTATGGTTTGAGGATGAATATAAGAGATGTTACCCTTACAACGAACTTGCATCGGGTGTTATCGGTTTTACAGAGAAAGGTAATGCAGGACGCTGGGGAATTGAAGAGTTCTACAATGATTTCCTGAATGGAACAAACGGAAGACGATACAGCTATGTTGACAAAGAGAATCAGCAGGTGGTTGAGGAGAAGGATGCAGAGAATGGATGCAATGTAATATCAACAATTGATATGAATCTTCAGGAGATATGTCAGAAGTGGTGTGAAACCTGGGACAAAGAATATAAACCAAAGAATGTAGCCATTATGCTCGCAGATCCGAATAATGGCGATATTCTTGCTATGGTCAGCAGTAAGAATATTTATGATCTTAACAATCCAAGAGATTTGTCAAGATATTACAAAAAATCAACAATTAATAAGATGTCTGATAAGAAGCAGATTAACGCAATGAATAAAATGTGGAGAAATTACTGTGTGAGTGATACATATCAGGCAGGTTCTACAATCAAACCCTTCACAATTGCAGGAGCACTTGAAGAAAAGAAAATTGACTTTGAAGACAAGTTTATGTGCGATGGTGGAGAGACAGTTGCAGGAAGATATATTGGATGCCACTTAAGAAGTGGTCATGGTCAGGTATCTGTTGAGCAGGCCATTATGCAGTCGTGTAATGATGCCCTTATGCAGATTGCTGAGAAAGAGACTATTCCTGTGTTTACAAAATACCAGTCAATTTTTAATTTTGGTATGAAGACGGGTATTGATCTGCCCGGTGAGACAAGCTGTGCAGGTCTTTTATATACAGAAGATAATATGACTGAAATCGACTTGAAGACTAACTCCTTTGGACAGAACTTTAATGTTACCATGGTTCAGATGGTTGCAGGTTTTTCTTCTCTGATAAATGGTGGATATTATTATCAGCCGCATGTGTTAAAACAGGTGGTGAGCCCAAACGGTGCTATTGAAGAGAATTTTGATAAGGTATTAGTTAAGCAGACAATTACAGATGAGACTTCTGATTTTATAAGGAAATCGCTTATGAATGTTACAATAGGCGGTACAGGTAGAACGGCGCAGGTACAGGGATACCTGGTGGGTGGTAAAACAGGTACGGCACAGAAGCAGAATAAGGAGGAAGATGAGTATATTCTTTCGTTCCTCGGATATGCTTCTTATGAGAAGCCGAGAGTTGTGTGTTATGTGCTTGTGGATGCACCGGATGTACCGGATCCCGGAAGCAGTTCATATGCTTCTAAATTGTTCAGCGCAGTAATGACAGAGGTGCTTCCTGCTATGGATATATACCCTTCAGCAGATGAGAAGGAACCGGAGACGACAAAGTCTCAGGTAACAACTTCTCCGGACGAGAATGCTGCTAATGCAGCAGGTGATGATGAAACATCTTCAGAAGAACAGTCATCAGAATCCCAGACTGAATAATCAGCACAAAATTAAAGCATAACCTCATAATTTGATTAGTAATATATAGTAATTCGAATTATGAGGTTTTTTTGTGGAAAAAAACAAAGCATCAAAAATGTATAACAAAAGAAAGATTACAGCTATAAGCATAATGTTTTTTGTCGCTTTTTTTGTGCTGATAATAAGAGTGATTTTTCTTACAACAGCGGAGTCTGAGCATTATTCAAAGAAAGCGCTTGAGGTTGAGGAGAGGGAACGATATATAAAAGCGGCAAGGGGTCACATATATGACAGGAATGGTAAAATAATAGCTACCAACAAGATGGTCTGTACAATCTCTGTAATACATAGTCAGATAGAGGATGAGAAGCAGGTAGTTAATATGTTGTCCAAAGAGCTTGATATAGATAAAGAAACAATAGAGAAGAAAGTGAAAAGGGTAAGCTCGAGAGAAAAAATAAAGACTAACGTTCCTAAAGAGACTGGGGACAGAATTAGAAAATATAATCTTGCCGGTGTAAAAGTTGATGAGGATTATAAGAGGTATTATCCCTACGATTCTCTTGCCTCAAAGGTTCTTGGCTTTACGGGGGCAGATAATCAGGGAATAGTGGGCCTTGAGGCAAAGTATGATGAATACCTTATGGGTATTGATGGCAAAATACTTACAATGACAGATGCGAAAGGTGTGGAGCTTCCGAATAAGAAGGAGAACAGAGTTGAATCAGTTAAAGGCAATGATTTATACATAACGATAGATATAGACATTCAAAAAATATGCGAAAAAGCAGCAAAAAAGGCAATGAAGGAAACTAAGGCAAAAAGGGTGTCTATTATTCTTATGAATCCTAAAAATGGGGAAATATATTCAATGGTCAATTTGAAAGAGTATAACCTGAATAAGCCCTTTGAGGTCGGTGGTAAAAATAAATCTTTTGATGAACTTAACAAGTTGTGGAGAAATGAGAGCATCAATGACACTTATGAGCCAGGAAGTACTTTCAAAATAATTACAGCGGCATCCGGGCTGGAGGAGGGAGTGATAACTCCGGACAGCACATTTTACTGTCCCGGTTACAAGATAGTGGATGACAGAAGAATACGATGTCATAAGGTTATAGGACATGGTTCTATGACGTTTACAGAAGGGACGATGAATTCCTGTAACCCTGTTTTTATAGAGACAGGACTAAGATTAGGCAAAGAGCGATTTTATTACTATCTTGAAAAACTTGGAATAATGGAAAAGACAGGAATCGATATAGCGGGCGAAGCGGGAACAATTATTCATAAAATAGAGAATGTTGGAAATGTGGAGCTTGCAACTATGTCGTTTGGACAGTCGTTCCAGATAACACCTCTTGTGTTGCTCAGAGCAGTAAGTGCCATAATAAATGGCGGGACGCTTGTGACACCGCATTTTGCAATAAAAGCTGTAGATGAAGCTAATAATAAGATTCGCAATTTTGATTTTGCCACAAAGGATAATGTGATAAAGGATTCTACAAGTGAGACCATGAAGATGATTCTTGAAAAAGTAGTGTCAGAGGGTACCGGAAAAAATGGTGCAATAGAAGGTTATTCCATTGGTGGAAAAACAGCGACCAGCGAGAAGCTTCCTAGAGGTAATGGCAAGTATATTGCTTCGTACATCGGTTTTTGTCCGGCTTTTGACCCGAAGGTTATAGGCATATGCATTATAGATGAGCCGGTGGGAACTTATTATGGAGGAACTATTGCCGCACCAGTAATCAGAGAGATATATGAGGAGGCATTACCAAAGCTTGGAATAAAGAAAGAAGTCAGTGAGGGTTGATTATTATACTTAATAATATTATAATTAACGTGGTATGTTCCGTGATAAGATACATACAATTAAAGATGTGAATCGAATGGAGAAGAAGAGATGAAAGAGATAAGATACCTGGTTGCGGGTTCTGGAATTAGTGGAATAGGAGCAGTAAAGTTACTGTCGAAGGTGGATGCAGATGTTACACTTTATGACGGTAATGAAGCTTTAAAGGAAGAGGATATAAGAGCAAAATTAAGTGACCTTAAGAATGCAGATAGCGTAAAAATCGTAATCGGTGAGCTTAGTGACAACGTAATTGATTCGGTAGACATAATGGTAATCAGTCCGGGTATACCGACAGATGCACCTTTTGTCAACAGAGTCAGGGAAAAGGGCGTGAAGATATGGAGTGAGATTGAGCTTGCATATCAGTTTTCAAAAGGAAAGGTAGTAGCCATTACAGGAACAAATGGTAAGACTACAACTACAGCACTGGTTGGAGAGATTATGAAAGCTCATTATGACAGTGTGTTTGTAGTGGGAAATATCGGTGACCCGTACACAGAGCATGCGCTCAGCATGACTGATGATACAGTTACGGTTGCAGAGGTGAGCAGTTTCCAGCTTGAGACAATCGTTGAATTTAAACCTGAGGTGAGTGCGATTTTGAATATCACACCTGATCATCTTAACAGACATTATACAATGGAGAATTACACAGCAGTAAAGATGAGCGTTGCAAAGAATCAGACATCAAACCAGTTCTGCGTACTCAATTATGAAGATGAATTATTAAGAGCTAATGAGTCAGTTGTACCTTCACAGGTGATATATTACAGCAGTAAGCGAAGACTTGACAAAGGTATGTATCTGGATGGTGAGACAATCATCTACAATGATGGGGAAAAAGAAACCCCTGTACTTAAGGTACACGAGATGAAATTAGTCGGAATACACAACGTAGAAAACGTAATGGCAGCAATCGCTATAAGCATATATATGGGAGTTGACATCCCGACTATTGCAAAGGTGGTAAAAGATTTTAAGGCAGTAGAACACAGAATTGAATACGTCAGGGAAAAGGAAGGCGTAATCTACTACAACGATTCAAAGGGAACTAATACAGATGCATCAATAAAAGCTATTGAAGCTATGGAGAGACCAACTGTTTTGATAGCAGGAGGATATGACAAGGGCTCTGAATATGATGAGTGGATTGAAGCATTTGGAGATAAGATTAAGTGTCTTGTACTTCTTGGCAAGACCAAAGAAAAAATAGCTGAATGTGCTATGGAGCATGGCTTTACAAATATAGTATCTGTAGATTCACTTTCACAAGCTGTACAGGAGGCTTACAGGAATTCGTCAGAGGGATACGCAGTGTTACTTTCACCTGCATGTGCAAGTTGGGATATGTTTAAGAGCTATGAAGAAAGAGGAAGATTGTTTAAGGATTATGTAAATAATCTGTAAGGAGTGGGAATTTTGAGACAAGATGGAACTAGAAGGAGCGGGTACAAGAATTATTTTGATTACAGTCTTTTGTTCATAATAATGTTTTTGTTAGGCTTTGGACTTGTAATGCTTTACAGTACCAGTTCATATACAGCACAGCTTAAATTTAATAATGATGCGTATTATCTTAATAAGCAGATATTCAGTACTGCAATTGGCATATTTATTATGGTTGTTGTAAGCCAGTTTGATTACCATATACTAAAAAAAATGGCTGTATTTATCTATATAGCGTCGATGGCATCACTCTTTTTGGTTCTGACTCCGATAGGTGTTGAGCTTAACGGTGCCAGAAGGTGGTTCTATTTAGGACCGATAAGTGTGCAGCCGGCAGAAATAGTAAAAATCGGAGTTATCGTATTCTTTGCACTGGTTCTTGAGAAGAGAACAAAGAGTATAAGAAATACGCTTACGGTATGGTACATAATGGGCTTTGCGCTTTTGCCGGCAGCACTTATTTATCTGGTGACGGATAACTTAAGTTCGGCGATTATCGTAGTTGGAATTGCGTTTGCAATGGTTTTTATAGCCAGTCCGAACTACAAAGGATATATTTTGTTCGTATCGCTTGTGGCAATAGCAGTGCTGGGATTTATATATTATGTAAAAACAGTGGGGATTTCGTCAGAGGGTTCTTTTAGAATGGGAAGAATAACAACATGGCTTAATCCCGAGGAATCATCACAACAGACCGGTTTCCAGGTATTGCAGGGATTATATGCAATAGGTTCCGGTGGGTTATTTGGAAAGGGGCTTGGTAAGAGTATCCAAAAGCTTGGATTTGTTCCGGAGGCACAAAATGATATGATTTACACAATTATTTGTGAAGAACTTGGTGTAATCGGTGGTATTGCAGTTATTCTACTGTTTGTATTTATGATTTGGAGATTTATGATAATTGCAAATAATGCATCGGATTTATACGGCTCAATGTTAGTGGTTGGTATTATGGCACATATCGCAATTCAGGTAATACTTAATATTGCTGTAGTAACAAACACGATACCAAATACAGGTGTAACATTACCATTTATCAGTTATGGAGGAACGTCGATTGTGTTCCTGCTTGCAGAGATGGGAATTGCGTTATCGGTTTCAAAAAGAATCAGACTTGATTAAGATGAGAGGTTTATCAGATGAAAAAAATAAAATGGATAGTTTTAGCCATAGTTATTCTTTTTCTGTCAGTAACCGCATTCCTTGCATCGAGGATGAGAATTAAAACAGTGGTGTTTGAAGGTAATGAGAGAGTGTCTGATGAAGTGCTGGAGAAATATATTTTCAGCAAGGATTTTTCAAGAAATCCTTTTATGTTTTATTATCAGACCAACTACAAAGAACATCCGCAGATTCCTTTTGTAGAGAGATATGATGTGGAATTTGATTCTTTTGACAAGATTAACATAACGGTTTATGAAAAAGATATGATTGGCTGTGTCTCATATATGGGTGCATATTTGTATTTCGATAAGGATGGAATTGTTGTGGAGAGCTCCGATGAATATCAAAAAGACATAACGCTCGTTACAGGAATTAGATTTGAATATTTTATATTGGATTCAAAGCTTCCTGTCAAGGATGAAAAGATATTTGATGAGGTGCTTGGGATAACACAGCAGCTTTCCAAATACAATATAAAAGTCGACAAACTTAATATTGCGGACGACCTTAGTATATCGCTGTTTATGGATGATGTAGTTGTTGAGCTTGGTATTGATGATGACACCATGAATGACAAGATTGTAGACCTTAGTGATATGATGGAAGGACTTAAAGGTTTGTCGGGAACACTTAATATGCAGGTGTATGATAGCAGAAAAACTGGATACACATTTAAAAAAAGTAAAAAAACTAGTTGATTATTTACTAAAATAAAAGTATTATTATAAAGATGAGAGTAATAGGAATTATGAAGGAGGATGTACCCTTGCTTGAGATTATGACAAATGAAGCTGAATCAGCAGCTAAGATTATTGTAGTAGGTGTTGGCGGTGCAGGTAATAATGCCGTTAACAGAATGATAGATGAGAATATTAGTGGAGTTGAATTTATCGGTATTAATACTGATAAGCAGGCTCTTAAGTTATGTAAGGCTCCAACAGCTTTACAGGTAGGTGAGAAGCTTACTAAGGGATTAGGTGCAGGAGCACAGCCTGAAGTAGGTGAGAAGGCTGCCGAAGAGAACATAGAAGAAATCACACAGGCAATCAAAGGAGCCGACATGGTATTCGTGACATGTGGTATGGGTGGCGGAACAGGAACAGGTGCTGCTCCGGTTGTTGCCAAGATTGCGAAGGATATGGGAATTCTTACGGTAGGTGTAGTTACCAAGCCTTTTAGATTCGAAGCTAAGACACGTATGAGTAATGCACTTGGCGGTATTGAGAAGTTAAGAGCTAACGTTGATACACTTATTGTTATCCCTAATGACAGATTATTGGAAATCGTAGATAGAAGAACTACAATGCCTGAAGCACTCAAGAAGGCTGATGAAGTTTTACAGCAGGCTGTGCAGGGTATTACAGACCTTATCAATGTACCGGCATTAATCAATCTTGACTTTGCTGATGTACAGACAGTTATGACAGATAAGGGTATTGCACATATTGGTATCGGTGAAGGAAAGGGCGACGACAAGGCTAACGAAGCTGTTCAGGCAGCTGTTACAAGTCCGCTTCTTGAGACAACTATCCAGGGTGCATCACATGTTATTATCAATATTTCAGGTGATATTAGTCTTATGGAAGCTAATGAAGCAGCTTCTTATGTACAGGATCTTGCGGGAGATACAGCTAATATTATCTTTGGTGCCAGATATGATGAGACATATCCTGATGAATGTAAGATTACAGTTATTGCTACAGGACTTGAGGATTCACCTTCAGGACTTAACATTAACAGACACAGTCTTGCAGGCATGAATACAAATATTGGTATGACAAAGCAGCCAACACCGCAGACAGGATTTACATACACTAAGCCTGTAGCTCCGGCACCAAAGCCGGTAGCTACACCAATCAGACCTGCAGGTGCTTTTGGACAGAGCAGACCAGAGTCTAAGTCAGTTGACAGAGATATTAAGATTCCTGAATTCCTTCAGAGAAATCGTTAGTTGCCAGGCAGTTACAATAAGATTTATATAGGACATTTTTCGGCAGAAATACCGGGAGATGTCCTTTTTTGTCGTCAAAAAAAACACTTTCCACGGACAGTAAATGACAAAATATTTATCTCGTTTGTAATATAATCATAACTGACCTTTTGAGGGGATGGTGATGATGTATTATGTGATATATCCGGATATGCTTTTTCTTAGCAATTTCATTATGGACTATATTGTTGTGGGTTGTATGGAAGAATTCTTACATAGAAAGTGTGGTGCTTTAAGAAAAATTATGACATCAGCAATAGGTGCCATATATTCAGTTTTAGCAGTTATGAATCCGTGGTGGAATTCATTATTAAAGTATATGTTTACATATATTTTTATGGCATTTTTTATGGTTCTTATAGCGTTTGGGAGATGCTGTTTTAAGGAACTTGTAAGAAGATTTGTTTTGCTGTATCTGGTAAGCTTTGTGTTGGCAGGAATACTTAATGGTATGAGTATGGTTGTTGGAAATGCAAGACTTATGAAGATAATTCTAACATATACCATACTTAGAATCTGTATGTATTGTCTTGATTTTTTTAATGAAAAGAAATCGTTGTATGTACAGGTGGTGTTAAATTATTCGGACGTAACTGTAAAGCTTAACGGATTTGTGGATACGGGGAACAATCTCAAAGATGTGATATCTGGAAAAAATGTGAGTATAGTTGAGAAGGAAAAAATAAAAGGGATACTTGCAAAAGACTCAATTAAAGAACATATAAGAATGATACCATTTCATTCTGTTGGGGAGCAGAATGGAATGATGGAGGGATACGAAATTGATAGTATGGTAGTAGATGGACGGATAATTAATAAGCCGGTAATAGCTTTGTATGAAGGAGAATTATCGTCTGATGGTGACTACGGGATATTAGTTAATAAGCAACTAGTATGAAAAAACGCGCCGATGCGCCGATTTTGCATACGGCTATTTGCTTCTGAGCGAAAGCAAATAGCTCTGATGGCAGAAGAGAAATCGCCTGCGCAAATTTCTCTTCGCCGCTTCGCGACAAGTCGCTCAGAAATGAGGAGTAATATGATTATTAAGGTAGTGGTTCCGGGACGAATGCAGTTTAAAATGATGTCCGGAATAAAGGAAATGTTTTTTAGAAATCAGGGAGATATTCATTATATAGGAGGACCGGAGGTACTGCCCCCACCTCTTACAAGTAAGGAGGAGCAGGAAGCAATATATATGCTTGGAACAGAGGAGGATAAGAAGGGAAAGAGTCTCCTTATAGAGCATAATCTCAGACTTGTGGTGTATATTGCTAAGAAGTTTGACAATACGGGAGTACTTGTAGAGGATTTGATATCGATTGGAACAATAGGGCTTATCAAGGCAATTAATACATATAATGCCGATAAAAATATAAAGCTTGCAACATATGCATCAAGATGTATAGAAAATGAGATTTTGATGTATCTTAGGAGAAATAACAAGACAAGATTTGAGGTATCTATCGACGAACCGCTGAACGTAGACTGGGATGGTAATGAGCTGCTGTTGTCGGATGTTCTTGGAACGGATGAGGATGTGATATCCCGGGATATGGAGGATGAGGTTGATAGAAAGCTGTTGAACAGGGCTATATCTAAATTGTCGAAAAGAGAAAAGATGATAGTTGAGATGAGATATGGACTTAATAACGAAGAGGGGGAAGAGATGACACAAAAAGAGGTGGCAGATGAACTTGGCATTTCCCAGTCATATATTTCAAGACTTGAAAAGAAGATAATCAGAAGACTTAGAAAAGAAATAGTAAAGTTTGAGTAGCAAACATGCAGGTTATATGTTACAATCTGTAACAAAGTAAAGACATATGGAGGTACATATGAAGAAGAGAAGTGTATTGTTTTTTGTAGCTATAGCCATATGTGCAGTAGTTGCAGGATGCAGTAGTAAGAAGGATTCAGGTAAGAAATATAGTTATGAAGGTTCGGTAGAATGTGACTGGTTTGCAGATTCGACGATAGATAAGAGTTATATGGTTGAGAATATATCTTTTTCAAAGGATGACGAAACTGCCATGTTATCTTATTCTAACAGAACGATGGGGGCAAAACTATCTGATATGTATAGGGTATATATATCAAAGAAACAGGATGATAAGTATTCAGGACTTAAGAAGGTGGAATTTGATAAGGAGTATTATCCGATAACTGCTACAATATGCGACGATGGAAATGAGGTGATTTTCACCGGACTTTTATCCGAAGAAGCTAAGACACGTGAAGGTTTTGCAAATGGCTGCAAATTGTACATAGGCGATTTTGATGGTGAAAAAGTATCGAATATAAGAGAACTTAAGCTTGAAGAAGACAACTGCAGATATTTTGTGTTATCAGTACTTGACGATAATAGTTTTATCTATAACAGGATGGATTTAGAGACAGGAAAGATGACGCTTAAATATGCAAAATATCAGGGTGGCAAATACGAAGTGTCAGAGATTACTGACAAGAAGTTAGATGAATACTACTGGAAAACTATGTATGTGGTAAATGGCAAGGCGTTTATGTGGAGAGCAGATGAGAGCACACATTCATTTGATGCTTTGATTTCTGAGTTTGACGATGGAAGCGTGAGTGAGGTCTCAAGTTTATCACCGGAATTTATGTACAACAAAGATTATGCAGATTTTTATAAAGCAGTTGGTTATGATCATAATGGCGGTGTATATGTATATGAGAAGAATCATTTAGAGAATAATTCAGGAATAATTATGTACAGGAATCAAATCGATTATATATCTTTTGATAAGGTTAAATAAATACATAAAAGTGCCGATATATAGTGTGAAACAGATTTATGTATCTTCGGAATGTGAGATTAGTATGAAAAATCGCGCTGATGCGCCGACATGGAGGTTAGTATGAGTGTTAATGGAGTAACAGAAAAGCAGAATACGGACTATATGTCATATGTAGGTGTCAGTAAGAAACAGGCTACAAGTGACAATAAGACAGAGAGTAAGGCGGCAGTTTATGAAGCGTCTAACAAAAAGCTCAGTGAGTCAGACAGAGCAGCGCTTGTTCAGAAGCTGAAGGCTGATACACAGAACAGAATATCGCAGATGCAGGAGCTGGTAACTAAGATGTTTAGTAAACAGGGTGTTACAATAGGAACTGCAGATGATATGTGGAAGGCACTTGCAAGCGGTAATTTTACCGCTGACCCTGAGACGATTAAGCAGGCTAGAGAGGATATTTCTGAAGACGGTTACTGGGGCGTTAAGCAGACATCTGAGAGAATATTTGATTTTGCCAAAGCACTGTCAGGGGGAGATGAAGAGAAGATGCGAAAGATGCAGGAAGCTTTTGAAAAGGGTTTCAAGGAAGCGACAAAGGCATGGGGGAAGAGTTTGCCGGATATTTCCAGTCAGACTTATGATGCAGTTAATAAAAAGTTTGAAGAGTTTTATAATCAGGAATAGTATGAAAAATCGCGCCGATGCGCCGATTTTGCAAACTATTAAAATGTCACACTGATATGCCGGTTTTGCATAATGCAGAGCCGGCATTTTTCATATTTATATCACATTCGTTTTTTAAGATAGCATAAAATGGAAAAAACTTGGAATTGAAGCAAAATTATTTTTAGTGTATAATGGACAGGTTCAAAAAATAAAAAGTATAAAAGGTACAGACGTTATGGTTAATATGAAAAAATTATGTGCGTGTGGGATTGTAGCAACGATTTTGGTTGCGAATCTTGCATCTTGCAGCAGTTCAAAAATAGACAATCAGGAAACTACCACAACATTTTCTGAAGTTTCTACATTAGATACTACAACGGAATCAAAAGTGGTTGTAGAAGAAAAAATTCCCAAGTATGTTTTTTTGTTTATAGGTGATGGAATGGGGTATTCACAGATTCAGGCCGCATCTTATTTCAAAGGCAAGACAGAAAGACTATCGTTTATGAATTATGATGTGGCAGGAAGTGTTGATACATATAATGTTGACACAACAATAACTGATTCTGCCTCAGCCGCTACAGCTATAGCTACAGGCAAAAAGACTTCTTCTAAGACTGTGTCTATGAATCCGTCAGGTAAGCATAGTTATGAAACAATAGCAGAACAGCTAAAGGACAGACTTGGATATAAGGTTGGAATTATCACTTCCGTATCATTAAATCATGCAACGCCGGCGGCTTTTTATGCTCATAGTGCATCAAGAGATGATTATTATGAGATTGGGAAACAGCTTGCAAAATCAGACGTTGATTTTTTTGCAGGAGGGGGCTTTACAGACAGTACAGGTGAGAAGAATAATAAAAAAAGCCTTTATGCTTATGCCAAAGAAGAAGGATATAAGGTATATAGAAAGGCAGAAGATAAAGAGGCTCTAAAACAGGAAGACAGTGAAAAGACAATTTTGATTTCGGAGACCAATATCAAAGAAGGCTTTATGAAATATGATATGGACTTAAAGGATAATGAATGGCATTTATGTGATTATGTTTCAAAAGGAATAGAGATGCTTGATAATGAAGATGGTTTTTTTATGATGGTAGAAGGTGGAAAGATAGATTATGCAAATCATTCAAATGATGCAGCTACTATGATAAGAGAAACTCTTGCGTTTGATGAGGCAGTAAAAAAGGCGTATGATTTCTATGAAAACCATCCTGACGAGACTTTGATAATAGTGACAGCAGATCATGAATCAGGAGGCCTCACTGTTGGATATGCTCAGACTGCTTATTCGACTTATTTAAGTAAGCTTAAGAAGCAAAAGCTGTCTTTTTATGAATTTGAAGATAAATATATAACCAGATACAAAAATAAAGAAGAAGCGTTTGAAGTGGTAATTGAGGATATTGAAGAAATTTACGGAACCAATTTTAATGAGGATGAGACACAGGCACTTATGGATGCTTATTTTAGAACCCTCGAGGTAGGGGCCTTAAGTCATAGCAAGATGAATAATCAGGAATATGAACTGTACGGCAGATATGATCCACTTACAGTTACAATATCACATATTATGAATCATAAGGCAGGACTTGACTATACGACATATTCACATACAGGAGTTCAGGTTCCAATCTATTCTGTAGGTGCAGGCAGCGAGGAATTTTATGGTTATTATGACAATACAGACATATATAAGAAGATATACAAAATAATGAAGTTAGGAGAAAAACATGAGAAGAAGAATCATTAATGGTAAGACAATAAAGGCTATAACATCAGGGATTATTGCATGTGCACTTGCGATGTCGGGTATAAGTGTGCCACAGGTAAAGGCAGAAG
>JBGVIE010000052.1:0-22132 GCA_045122895.1 Lachnospiraceae bacterium | reverse complement strand
CCTGAACTGATTCAATTTGTAAGTCTGTTATGATATTTGATTCTATTATCATTATGAGCTCCTCCTTCTTAGCTCATATATCATAACATATGTACATTTTTATTTAATACTTTCTGTACATAGATAAGTATAACTTTATATGCATCAGGAACATCATCATAAAGAATATTCATAAATTCATAGTCCCCGGACTTCACAACATCTCTCGCTTCTTCAAGGTCTGACATATGATTCTGTGGTAGGTTCTGCAACTGAATTATACGGCCTGCCCATCTGCCAGATCTATTCGCCCCGTAGAACTGGAACATACCTCTAGCACGACCATCAGCACATACCGAACCTTCCATGGCTTGATATTTCTTAACTGATGACTTGGCTAACTGTTGACGGAGTTTCAAAACATCTGCTACATCTGATGGTACAGTCTTAAGCAAATCCAACACGGCTTTTTTATCAAGAGATTCAGTATCGACACCCTTGGAAGAGAGCCAGTCTTTCATTTGTGCTACAGAGTTAGGATTCTCAAGTTCTGTTTTATCCTTAAGAGTACCGATAAGTCTTGCCTTGCTAAAGGCATCGAATTTAATAGCATTTGTAACGACATCCATATCAAGCATAATGCCACGGTCGTTGATTTCCTGGTCTATATGGTATTCATCCCACACACTATCCGGCACAGGAAAACGGGATAATTTTTGCTGAATATTCATCTCAACTTCAACATCCCTTTTATTATATGCTTTGAATGTTTCCCACTTGTCTGGGGCATCTGTAGGCATATTACGGGTGCGACCACCATTTGTTTTGGTAGGCTTGCATGGTACACAGAAGTAACGGATGAGGTCTTTGCCTTCTTTCATTTTCTGTTCTTCAAGACCAAGCACAGCACCGACACCTTCAAGTGAAAGAGGGAGTCCCATATAGGCTGCCCATATCATAGAGCATTTCCAAGAAGAAGGGTCGAGGTAATTACCGACCGAATCTTCATCTATGCTGTAGGAACTGAAGTAGTGTGGGTAGTTACGCTTAAGCCAATAGGAGAGGAAGATTCTCTCAAATGCAGCATTGAATGCCCATTTTTCAACTTTGTCATCTGTTAATGCTTTTAATATATAGTCTGGGATTTCTTCACCGCTTGCTACATCAATTACTGTAACAGGCTCTCCGTTGATGGAGTAGGCGAAGAGTAAGATTTCAGAGTCCGGGGACTCGGCATACGGCAAGCATTGTGGGTGCAATAAGAGAGGCATTTGCAGGTATCAATATGAATGGAGGAGATACAGTTATCCCGGTTTATATTGGAGGAACACTGCTTGATGAGGTGGTTGTGAATGCACAGAACAGGCAGAATCTTAGATCAGGAGGTAGATAAATGGCATTTATACAGTATTTGAAGATAAATGGCGAAAACCTGCCACTTCCTGATTCATATGAAGTGGAACTTACTGATGTTGAGGCAGACACTTCTGGAGAAACAGAGGCGGGAACAACGCAAAGAGATATTGTTAGGAGCGGGGTGGTTAGCATCCCCGTTTCCTTTCAAGTAAGCCCTGCATGGCTTAAGAAACTGTCGGCATGGAATTAACAGAGTGGAACATACACAAAGAATGCGTATACGTAGAGCAAAGAAGAGTGGTATTTTAAGACTTGCGTTATTGGAATTCTATAGAAGTAAAAAAATATTTATAACAATGTTGATTATGTTGGCAGTTTCTATAAGCTTCATATACTATATAAATCAGTTTAATACAACATTTGTAGAAGAAACGAAATATGAAGAAGTCGCCGGAAAAATGCCATTGAATTATGATTATGAATTATATACGGAAAAGATAGCGACATCACCAATGAGCGATGGAGATATTTGTATAGTAGATACTTATGAAAGAGACGGAGCAGCAGATACAACATTAAAAGAAATACTAAATCTAAAGGGTGTAAAAGAGGCTTACGGATATAAAGAAAATAACAAAATGTATATATTGGAAGGACCAGATACCTTTTGTGAATATCTTGATATTTCAGATTATTTTTTAGATGGTATGTATAACAGCACAGATGTAAGTCCTGATTTGAATAAAGCTGTAGGGTATGAGGACAATACAGTTATCAGAACAAAGGTTGTAGGATATCCGGCAGAGGATATGTTAGATTTTGCAGAATATGTTATTGATGGGAAGATAAATATTGACAAATTAAATGCAGGAGAAGAAATAATTTTAGTTGTGCCGGCGTTTAAGAATTATATAGAGGAGTGTGATGATGGAAGTATTGGGTCAACTCTTGAACCGGTGGAATATGATTCGGAAGGAGCAATCAACGATACTTTGTTTCATGTCGGAGATGAGATTTTGCTGTCTGAACTAAAGATTTTATCTGACACCAATGGTGGAATGAATGAAAGTGAAGTGGCATCCGATATTGAAAGAAAAGATGTAAAAGTAAAAATAGGGGCGATAATAAGAAGTAATGTGGGATGGTTTGAAAAGGAATCACTAACAGGTAGCACCTATAAATTTATGTCTACAAATGAAGGGTTTGAAAATTATGGAATTGATGTTACTTATAACAGAATAAGAGTTTATGCAAGGGATAATACAGATATTAATTTATTGACAAATGAATTGTCTTCAATTGCTATGAATTATCCGAGAATGACATTAGATAATAGGACAAATCAGCTCAAAAACTATAGGGAATTAAATTATTTAATTTCACTAATGTGCATATTGCTGACGGCATTAGTATTTATTGTTGGAGTTGTCACAACTACAACTCAAATGCTGTCGAAGACTAAGATTCATATGGAGTATTACCATTTGTATATAATGAATGGGTTGCATTTTAGTGAAATAGCGTATCTGTTCTTTATTCAGATAATTTTGGTAATTGTGCTTGCAATTGTTGTTATGATTCCTATAAGTCATATCATTATGTATAGCATTGGCGTAAAGTCTTTTGCTTCAGTTTTGTATATAATTACTTCGATTGATATAGCGAGATTGCTGAGTATTTATTTTGTATTGATTATCGTTATTTGTGTAGTGTGCAGTACTATTTGTGTGAGAAATTACAGCAAAAAATAGTTATTGTGTGCATGTAATGATTCTGTCATCATGGAAGTGGTGTTTTGCATTATATATGCAACACCACTTTTTATTGACGAAAATTATTAATGCAAAGTATAATTATCTTAATAGTTTATTAAAGATATATGAAAATTATTATAGAGGGAGAAAAGAGGTCTATTTTTATGAAGAAGTTTATGAAAAATGTTACTACTTATGTGGTAGGAGCAGCAATCATAGTTACAAGTTTTTTGACATCGCTTGATTATGTCGGATGGAAAAATGAAGGAATTAGTGAAGTTGAGGCTGCGACGACTTCTACAACACCAGAAGAGATACAGGATGCAATAAAGCAGCTTTGTATTAAGATGCATAAGAACCATGAATATGGATACCATTACGTAAGAAATTGGAATATAAAATTTGCAGATTACTATAGTATATGGGATGCAACAGAAAAAAATGAAGTTGCTTATGAAGTAAGTCTTAATCAGAATACATTAATACAGACAGTAAAAGATAGTGACGGATATGTTGAATACATTTATGAACATAGTGAAGATCAGTTTATGGATGAGCGTGTTAAAGCATATGAGAGAGAAAGAGCATATTGTCACGAACAGCTTAAGGGAATGAGTGATCTTGACAAACTTATCTGGCTCAATGAATACTTAGTGGACAACGTATACTATTATAATGATGAAAGTGATATTACAACCCATCACTTCACTTCAGCGTTTGGATACGGATATGGTGTATGCTCATCTTATGCAGAGGCAATAGAGAAATTGTTAGATCAGGAGGGAATAGGGTACGAAGAAGTTTTTAGTTCGAACCATGTGTGGATAGGGGTGTTTATTGATGGAAAAGAGTATCACTATGATCCTACCTGGGATGATACGAGAGGAGCCAGACATAGATATCTTCTTCGAAATGATGAAGAGTGGGGAAAAGCTCCATGTACACATGAGAAATGGTACAGAATAAAAGATGATGGTTTAGGAACAAAAATATACACACCTGTATCTACAGATACAAGCTTTACTGATTGGTATGTTCATGATGTTTCAGGAAGAATGTTATACTACGAGGGGAAATGGTATTACGCAAGCGGAAATAATATATACAAAAATGATGCATATGGAACATGCGAAGAAACAGTATATGAGGGAATATCGCAGAGTACATTGATTGGTATATCAAATGATGTGTTAACATATTCACAAGGAGGAAAGGTTAAGACAATAGTTCTTAAAGAAACAGAGGCTAATAAAGCAGTCTCTACTTGTGACCACGAAAACATAGAACTAAAAAAAGCAAAAAGTGCAACTTGTAAATTTGCAGGATATACAGGTGATAAATACTGTAAGGATTGTAAGATTAAACTTGGAAATGGAACGCAGATAAAAGTTGGTGAACACACTTATGGCGAAGAAGTAGTAGAAAAGCTGGCAACAAAGAAAGAAGGTGGATATAATTTTAAGACTTGTTCCACATGCGGATTTAGGAGTAAGATATATACATCAAGATTAACAGATTCAGATGCTGCAGAGGGTAAATGCATACATGAAAATTTTAAAATAGAAGGAAAAGTGACCCCGACCTGTGAAAAAGATGGTTTTTCAGGGGACAAGATATGTGCCGATTGTGGAGCTTTAATAATTGCAGGGCAAGAAGTAAAATGCACTGGTCATATATGGAAAAGCGCAGATGGTGAAGAAAAATGTATGTTGTGTGGTGAAGCCAAAGAAAAGGAGAGTACAACAACTGAAAATATAACTTCAGAGAGTGTATCTACAGAGACAGAAAAAGAGACAGAAAAAGAGACAGAAAAAGAGGCAGAGCCTACAACAGAGCAACAATTAAAGATAAGTAAGGTAAACAATTTTAAAGTGGAAAAAAATGCCGGTAATAGTGTAAAGCTTACGTGGAAAAAGAATACCAGAGCAAGTGGCTATGAGATAGGTATATACACAAACAAAAAGTGGAGCAAACTTAAAAATGTATCATCTAAAACAACAACACTAAATGTCACGAAATTGAAAGCGGCAACACCGTATAAGTTTAGAATCAGGGGATATATAAAAAATGATAGCACAACAAAATATAGTGCATACACATATTGCAATACAACGACATTGCCGGCAAAAATGAATACACCGAAAGTCGTAAGAAGTGGCAATAAGGTTTTGATTAGATGGAAGAGAGTAAAGTGTGGCGGATATCAGATTGTTTATTCCAAAACAAAGAATTCAAGAAAAGTTACAAGAGTCAATATAAGTAGTAGCAGAAAGACATCGTATAAGACAGGCAGACTTAAAAAGGGTAACACATATTATGTGAAAATAAGGGCTTATGTGGTGATTAATGGTAAGAAAGTGTACGGAAAATATAGTGGAGTACGCAGATTTAAGTAGAAAATGCAATTTTCTATTATCAAATAAAATTAAAACATATGACTATAAAAGGAGAGAATAATACGAAATAGAATCGTGTTATTAGAATGATAAGGAAAGGTCCGGCAATATGATATTTGGAGAGAAAATTAAATTATTTATAAGAAAATTCTATGTATGTATAATATTTGCAATGTCATTTTTTTGCATAAATACATACGCTGATGAAACAAGACAAAACGAGCTAAAGGATATGAAGGCTACATCAGGCTATATGCTAAGCAATGGTTCTGTCTGGTGTACGGAAGAAGCAACGGATGCGTGGTTATATTGTGATGAGCTTAAGGTGTTTAATGCGGGTGATAAAGTAGATATCGTAGAAGAAGATGAGACTTATTATTACATCAGATGGATAGAAGATGAGACAGCACATCTTGGAAAAGTTGAAAAGATATATATTACTAAGAAGACGCCTAAGACTTATTATGTTGTGATTGATACGAATCTAAAGAGTGACGCGACAGGCTACTTTGATTCTGGATACACAGTAAAGAAGAATGAAGCGGTAACGGTAATCGGAGAGCTAAACGAATACAACTACTACCTGGTTAATGTAAATGGAAAAAAAGGATACTTACATAAGAACTATTTGTCTGGCAAAAAGAGTACTGCTACAAGGAAGTATGTAGTTTCGTATACCAATATAAAAAGTCGTACAAATAACAAAGGCAGTCTGATAACTGACGCATATATGGGTGAAAAAATATATGTGCTTGGGGATGTCGATAAATACGGATATTATAAGACACTTGATAATAATAAATACGGGTATATCAAATCAGATTATCTAAGTGATACGAAGCCTGTAGACAGATATGCAGCTTACAAAGTGTCTATGTACAAGCAGACAGGTGGGAAGAAAAGGATTGCGACAATACCGCAAAATTCAAGCATTATTCTGGCAGGTAAAACAGATAAAAAAGGGTATATACGTGTATTTTATAATAAAAAGAGCGGATATATAAAAGCTTCCTGTGTCTCACCTGAACTGGTACAAAACGCATATTCCCAGATTTCAATTAATGTGTATTCTAAAGGAACCGGTAGAGGTAAAGTAGGAGCAATTAAAGCAAATTCCAGAGTATTTGTAATATGTGATTACGTCACCAACAGATACGGATATGAAAAGATTCTGTATAAGGGTAAAATTCGATATGCCAGGGCTGACTATTTAGCAGGGAAAAAGAGTTCTACCAGATATGTGAATTATAAGAGTTACCTTGAGAATACGAAAGGGAAAAGGATAGCGGTTCTTAAGATTAACACAAAGGTTACTCTTGTTGGTGAAAATAATAATTATGATGATAAGCTAAAAATTATATACAAGGGCAAAGTTGGATATATAGAGAGATGGCGCTTATCTAAAAGAAAAGTAAGCAACAGTAATGAAAACCGTTTTAGTGCGGATGTGGTTATGAGAAAAATGAAAGCTATGTACAGCGTATATCCGGAAGGAAGAATATGGACCAATGCGAATTATTATGGTTGGAAAGGCGGAATCTATACGGGTGGATACGGATGTGCAGGCTTTGCATTCCATCTGAGTGATGCTGCATTTGACAATTTACCGGCGAGATTAGTCTACGATTTTTCTAATCTCAGAAAAGATTTACGAGTCGGTGATATAATTAGGGTGTATGGAGATACTCACTCTGTAATTATAATTGAGAAAACGACTACAGGAGTAGTTCTTGCGGAAGGTAACTATAACAGCATGGTTCACTGGGGAAGAACTATGTCATACGCTGAGCTTGAAAGAGATATAACTTACTACATGACAAGATATCCGAAGTAAACAATTGGAATGGAGATTGATATGAAGGGGAAAATTAAAAAGCTTGAGTGCCCATCTTGTGGAGCAAATCTGACAAGGAAATTTTTTGTCGGAAAATATAAGTGTAATTATTGCGGTACCATATATACATCTCAAAATCAATCAACAATAAAAATTGATTTTACAAAAATTTACAAATTTATTGGTGTTATTGCAGCTTTATTTGTACTGATGTTACTGATAATAACACAGGATGATGCTGATAAGAAGACTGGTAAAAAAACAAAGACAACATACAAAACAAATATCAGTTATGAAACAGATAATTCAAAGCCTAAAGCATTAGATTATCCGGAATCAGAATACATGAAAATAGTGTTGTCGAAGATTTTTGGGAAGCCATATGAAGAGGTTACTAAGGAGGAAATCGACAGCATAACATATCTAAATATCGAGACTGAATGGGGAATGTATGGAAGAGGGGACAACAAGAATATAATCTACAGTTTTGAGGATTATCATGACTACGATACTTTTACTGAGTTTGAAGATAATCTTATGTGTGTTTCTATTAGTGAGGCAGAACTGGAAAATCAAAAATATAGCCACAAAGATTTTACCTGTTTTAAAGGCTTATGTACTGTCCGATATTATATATTAGCGATGTGTTAGAATATGAAGGCGGTTTTCCTAAGCTGACAGCAATTGAAACAAGTGGTTACAAACGCGATATGGATACCCTTAAAGAGATTTGCAACACACAAAAAATAGATATGCTGTTTGTAGATGCAGGATTTTTGACAAGTGATGTTGATACTACATATAGTTGGTTAAAAGATTTTAAAGATCTTAGAATTCTTAATATCAGTATGTGTGATAGTTCAGAATTTCCTGCTCAGATAGGCGAACTTACAAAGCTTACAGAGCTTACAATTGAGAGGGCAGACAATATTAAAGAATTATCGGTGTTAAAGAAACTGACGAATTTAAAATCGCTTAAGATTGAGGATTCAAGATCTTTGAAAAATATTGATTTTATAGAAGGCTTAGCGCTTAAGGTGTTAGAATTGGAGTGTTATGAACTTAAGGATTTCAGTGCGTTAAAAGATAATGACACGATAGAACGACTAAAGATTGTAAATTCATACAATAACGCATCATTTGCACCAATTGCAACTATGAAGAATGTGAAAGTATTAGATGTGGATGCTTCTGATTTCACTGACTATGAGATGATTGGAAGGCTTGCCAGTGTGGAAAAATTGTATTTGAGTGTATTTGACTCAAACAGGTCTTTGAACTTTTTGCGTAATATGACAAAGCTTAAGGAAGCAGAATTTTATGGATGTGATTTTGATCTAAGTCTCTATGAATTAGAAGAAGCAAAGGAGCTTCGTAAAGTTTTGTTTAGTGGTACAGGCGCGAATTATGTGACAGTGAGTCTTGATAAACTGCCGGCTCTTGAAGATTTATCACTTGTTGTTCCGGATTATTCGATTATATTTTTGGATGAGATTTTGGTAAATGACAAGATAAAGAAGCTTACGATTAAAGACGGTGAATTGTGGTTTTACAAGGAGCCTGTTACTAACAATATGAAGCTGGAGGAGCTGGTGATATCGAATATAAAGCCAATTGACAAGGAATATAAGGAGATAGAGTTCGACAAGTATTTTAAAGAGATATGCAACATAAGTACTCTTAAGAGTCTTACAATAAAAGACAGCAATTTGTCAGATATATCAGGAATCAGTAAGCTTGAGAATCTGGAGAAGCTGGACATATCAGGCAATTATGTAACGGATGTAAGTGAACTTAAAAAGCTAAAGAAACTTAAGATAGCAGATTTCAGTGATAATGCGATTAGTGGAGCGTATTCGCAATAAATTGCTGCGGAATGGAGGTTAGTGTGATGGAATTATTAGATATATGCGATATTGAAGGAATACCAACAGGAGAAACTGTGGAGCGTGAGGTGGCTCACACAGAAGGAATAAATCACAGGACTGCACATGTGTGGGTGGTAAGAAAGGAGCAGGGTGTATGGCAGGTGCTTTTGCAGAAGCGGGCACTTAATAAAGATTCATTTCCCGGAAGATTTGACACATCATCAGCCGGTCATATTCAGGCAGGCGATGAACCATTAGAATCAGCGCTTCGTGAGTTAGAGGAAGAACTTGGAATAAGTGCAGCAACTGATGAACTTGAATATATTGGTAAGTTTCATGTGGAGTATGACAAAGAATTCAATGGAAGAATGTTTCGGGACAGAGAGACTGCGTTCGTCTACATATATAGCAATCCTGTAGATATAGAAAAGCTTGTGCTTCAGGAAGAAGAGATAATGGATGTTAAATGTTTTGAGCTTGATGAGCTGGATTTAGCAATAAGGAATAGAGATGAGAGATTTTGTGTTCCTCGAAAGGGCTTTGAACTCGTGAAGAAATGGATAAAAGAGGCTACGCACTAAGTAATTAGTGCGCAGCTCTTTTTTTGTCAAAATCTAATTTCCATATTTTTTGTACACTACATATGAGTATACAACCAGAGCCACAGTCATAATACCAATCACTACGAGTAATCCGATAATGGCAAAAGTTTCTTTTGCTAATATTCCGACTATGAATGTAACGATACCGGCAATTATCATCATAATGCCACCGGTCTGATGAGTGGCTGCCCAGGTCTTTTCATTTGCCATACTCCATTTGGTACGGATGCCGATAGTGCCATTTAGCCTGGTCTTTGGGAGAATGTTACCCATAAGAATAAACGCGATTCCAAATGCCATAACAACGATTTTGTTAATATCTAACTTGGCAGTCGTACTTCCTGTTTTGCTCTCCAGATACGCAGAGTATAAAACAACAAAGATAATAATACTCTCAAATGCACTGATTCCCATTCCAAGGTAGAACAAAACCTTTGCATTGGATAAAGCGTGAGCCTTTTCCTTGTCCGAAGAGTAAGATTTCTTCATAATGTAAGCTACAGATAATCTAAGAACCACAATAATCGCGCAAAGACTAATTGCGATTATAAAGTATGTGAACTTGGAACCGTATCTGTCGATTTTGCCATGGACATTATAGTGAGTTGGAACTTTATCAGGTAAAAATGGCATAAAGCAGGTAGTGATAATAAGTGGCAAAACTGCAAATAACCAGAAAAGTATTTCTTTTGACTTCTTCATAAAAATCCCTCCATTAAAACTGTTTGGTCCAAAGAATCAATTCATCCAGGACCGATGTGTTAAGTTCATAGTAAATAAAATTTTTGTGCCTGTATTCCATTATCAGGTCAGCTTTTTTTAGAAGCTTCAAATGATATGAAAGAGCAGCAGGTGTCATATCAAGCTTCTCGGCAATCTCGCCGGCTGTGTGACTGCCATCCTTCAAGTATTCAAGAACGCTGCGCCTGCAAGGATCTGATAAGGCTTTGAAAGTATCCGCAAGTCCCATAACAACCTCCATTTCGACAATCTATTTAAAAAAATGTTTAAATAGATTATACCATCAAAAAAACAAAAATCAATAACTATTTAAAATTTTTTTTAAATACTATATGGGGGTATTGTTTGAAAATCTTTTATGATAAAATATAGCAGAAAAAACAATTTATGAATGGAGAAGATGATGAGGAAAAAAGTTTTTTTAAAAAAGACTTGTAGTCTGTTGCTCGCCGGGGCATTAACAGCTACATCAGTAAATTTCGTACCTCCTGTAGCGGTGTATGCAGAAAAGGGGGAAGGAACTGTAACAGCAACACGCAGTTTCGATAGTAGTTTCGATGCACAGTATGCGTACACAGGAAGTGACCTTGGATGTACATACACAAAAGAAGCTACTACATTTAAGGTATGGTCACCAATTGCGACTCAGGTTAAGCTTTGCAGGTATGAAAAGGGCAATGGAGGCAATCTGATTGAAGAAGTTGATATGGTAAAGGGTGACAAGGGTGTATGGAGTTACACAGTAAGTGGTGACATTGTAAATACCTACTATACTTATAAGGTAACTGCAAATGGCAAGACGAATGAAGCGGTAGATATTTATGCTAAGGCAGTTGGTGTTAATGGCGACAGAGCGATGGTTGTTGACCTTGATGCTACAGACCCTGATGGATGGGATAAGAATTACAAGAGAGAAAAGACGACACTCAGCGATATTGTTGTGTGGGAAGTACATATCAGAGATTTTTCTATAGATGCAAGTTCAGGTGTTTCAGTAGAGAACAGAGGTAAATACAAAGCATTTACGGAAGATACAACTGTAAATGGCGAAGGAAAAGTGGCATCATGTGTTAACTATCTGAAAGAACTTGGAGTTACTCATGTACAGATAATGCCGATGTATGATTATGCATCAGTTGATGAGACAAAAGTGAGCAGTAGTCTTTCTAATAATTATAACTGGGGCTATGATCCGGAGAATTATAATGTGCCTGAAGGCTCATACTCTTCAAATCCATACGATGGTAACACAAGAATAACAGAGACAAAAGAGATGATTCAGGCACTTCATGATGCAGGAATCAAGGTTATTATGGATGTGGTTTACAACCATACCTATGATACTGCCGATTCTAATTTTAACAAGATAATGCCGGATTACTATTACAAGATCAATTCTGATTTGACATACAATAACAATTCAGGTTGTGGTAATGCTACCAGAAGTGAAGCGGCAATGTATAGAAAGTTCATGATTGAATCATTATCATATTGGGCAGAAGAGTACAATCTTGATGGCTTCAGATTCGATCTTATGGGTATTCATGATGTTACGACAATGAATCAGATTAGAAGCACACTTGACCAGAAGTTTGGTGAGGACACAATAGTTCTATATGGCGAAGGCTGGACTGGCGATGGTGCATACGATGCAAACAGTGCACACAAGGCAAACGAAGCAATGCTTGATGATGGTATCGGATATTTCAATGATCAGATTAGAGATTCAATCAAGGGTGAGCATAAGTTTGATGGAACAATAGGTTTAGTTCAGACCAATTACACAACAGGTGATTATCTTGAGGTAGGACAGAAGTGGCCAAACAATGTGTTTGGTGGAATTATGGGCTCTGTTGGTAAGACAGATGGTCAATGGGGAATGTGGAGACCTTTCTGGTCAAAATCCTCAAATTGTTGTATAAGCTACACATCAGCACATGATAACCTTACACTTTGGGATAAGCTTACAGAGAAATTCGGAAAGCAATATGACTCAACAGATGACAGATTAATCAATATGAATAAAATGGCAGGCGGTGTCATTCTCACTTCAAAGGGCGGCGTATTTATGCAGGCTGGTGAAGAATTTGCAAGAACAAAATACGGAGATGACAACAGTTATAAATCGCCTGATTCAACTAACAAAATAGATTGGACCAGAGTACAGAAATACTCAAAGATTCAGGAATTTTACAAGGGTATGATAAGCCTTAGAAAAGCGTTTAGCGGATTTAGAAGCATTACCACCAGAAGTGGGGATAACTGGAATCCAAACAACAACAATCTTACATGGATTAGTAAGGATGAGACCGGATTAATCGGTTTTTATGAGACAAACAATGTATCAGGAGAGTGGAACAGGGTTGCAGTTCTTATCAATAATGCAACATCAGATAAGAGTGTAACACTTACAGGTTCTAATAACTGGGTAATTGTTTCTGATGGAACAAATGCCGGAGTTACAAGTTTAAAAGAGACAACAGCTAATGTAACAGTTCAGGCAAAGTCAGTTATGGTAGCAGTACCAAAGGATACATTTGATGCAAATCCAATAAGTGTAGGAAATAGAGCACCGGTCATTGCAGATGCAAATGAGATGGAAGCTATAGAAGATGTACCATTTGAACACACTTTTGACATAAAAGATGTGGATGGCGACAATGTAACAGTTACGATTTCTAATATGCCTACATTTGCTACATTTGATGTAGCGACAAATACAATTAAGTGGACAAAGCCAAGCGCTGGGACATACCATTTTACAGTTAAAGCAGATGATGGACAGGCAATTACACAAAAAGAATTTACATTAAGCGTTGTGAATAAGAAGACACCTCTTGTCCTGCAGATAGCGCAGGCTAAAGAAAAGCTTGCACAGGCAGAAGCAGATAAAGACAATTACTCTGCAGAGGCAATTGAAGACCTAAAATATGTAATTGGAATCTGTGATACATATGTGACAGAAGAACATTCTCTTGATGAATACACGAGCAAAAAAGAAGATTTAGAGGATGCTATGAAGGCATGTGTTTCAAATAAAAAGAATCCAAGGATTAAGGTAAAGGCAAGTGAATGGAGTACACCGGCCGTATATGTATGGTCAGGTACAGGAGACAGTGCTACAAAGTATGCAGGAGAATGGCCGGGAACAGTACTTACAATAAAGGATTCAGAAGGATATTACGTTTTTGAATTGCCGGAAGGGACAACTAACTACAATGTGATTGTAAATGATGGCAAGACAGGTACAGGCACACAGACATCAGATATAACAGGAATAGCAGGTAATGTTGATATTACAGTTACATCCTTCACAGGAAAAACATGTACATACACAAAAACAGAAACACCTGTATATGCAACAAGTACGCAGGTTGATAAGACAAACCTTGTGACACAGATAAATGAGGCAGAAGAATGTGTAGAGACATATGCAGATAAGCTTGGAATAGAGACTGAATATAATGCACTTGTAAGTGAAGTGGCTAAGGCAAAAGAACTTAATAGCAAGTCGAGTCCGACTCAGGTAGAAGTTAACAAAGAAGTAAGAGCATTAAAACAGGCAGTTTATGATGTTGAAAATGCAAAAGAAAAGCCAACTGATACATCAAGTACAGAGAAGCCGACAGAGACAGCGAGTACAGAGAAACCGACAGAGACGGCGAGTACAGAGAAACCGACAGAGACAGCGAGTACAGAGAAGCCGACAGAGACAGCGAGTACAGAGAAGCCGACAGAGACAGTGAGCACAGAGAAGCCGACAGAGACAGTGAGCACAGAGAAGCCGACAGAGACAGCGAGTACAGAGAAGCCGACAGAGACAGCGAGTACAGAGAAGCCGACAGAGACAGTGAGCACAGAGAAGCCGACAGAATCTACAAGCACAGAGAAGCCGACGGAATCAACAAGTACGGAGAGACCAACGGAATCAACAAGTACAGATAGACCGACGGAATCAACAAGTACAGATAGACCAACAGAATCTGCAAGCACAGAGAAGCCGACAGAATCTGCAAGTACAGAGAAGCCAACAGAAAAGCCGACGGAGAAACCAACGCAGGTAAATACGATTAATATCAAGAGTCTTAAGACTTCAAAGAAATCAAAGGCAGTAAATGCAGGAAGTAAGATTAAGCTTACAGTAAACAGTGAAGGTGGAAGTGGTAAGGTTCTCTACAAATTCTATGTTGAGAAAAATGGTGTGCAGGTAGTAAAAAATTACAGCACATCAAAGACAGTTACCTGGACACCAAAGACAAGCGGAACTTACAGGATAAATGTAATAGCAAAGGATTCAAAAGGTAACACAAGAAAGAAGACAATAAGCAGGTTTGTGGTAAATCCAAAGGTTAAAGTATCGGTTTACAGAATGGTGGCAAATGATAAGGATATGAAGCTTACAATTAGAGTTACCGGTGGTTCAAAGAAATATGTTCAAAGATTTGCTTATAAGAAATCAGGCTCATCAAAAATAGTGAGATTAACCAATTATACTACTAAGAAGAGTTTGAGCTTCAGACCAAGGAAAAGTGGCAAATATACGATTTATGTATATGTAAAAGATACAGTAGCGAGAGTTACTACCAAAAAAACATTAACTAATTTTAGATTAAAATAAACGCTTGACAATCAAAAAATATTGATTTAGAATCGAGTTAATTCAATAACAATTTAAACCGTTGAAGTGGAGATAAAGGCGATGATGCCTCTACAGAGAGTTCGGGTAGGTGAGAGCCGGATAAGAAACAAGTCGTCAAATGGACCACGGAGGGCGTAGTCAAAGGAATCAGTGATTCTTAGTATTCTACGACGTGGAGACATACGTTAGTTGTCGGGAATATGTTTGTATTCTATGAGCGTGTAGGTTTATCCTATGAATTCAAGGTGGCACCGCGGATAGTATTTGATTTATTCGTCCTTGATAGAAAGAGATTTCTATCAAGGACTTTTTTTATCCTTTGATAGAAAAAAACTCACAGTCAATCGAAAGGAGAAAACAAAAATGATTAAAGAAGCTATTGTAAAAATTGTAAACAAAGAGGATCTCTCGTATGACGAGGCATACGCAGTAATTAATGAAATTATGAGTGGCGAGACAACACCAACCCAGAACGCGGCTTTTCTTGCATCCCTTTCTACAAAAAGTGCAAAGGCTGAGACAACAGAGGAAATAGCAGGATGTGCAGCAGCTATGAGAGACAAAGCAACAAAGGTAGAAACAGGAATGGATGTGTTTGAAATCGTGGGAACCGGCGGGGACCATGCACAGAGCTTTAACATCTCAACTACATCAGCACTTGTAGCAGCGGCAGGAGGAATGAAGGTGGCAAAGCATGGTAACAGAGCTGCATCATCACTTTGTGGAACAGCAGATTGTCTTGAGGCACTTGGCATCAATATTGAACAGGACCCTGACAAATGTGTGGAGCTCTTAAATGAAGTGGGTATGTGTTTCTTTTTTGCACAGAAATACCACACATCAATGAAGTACGTTGGACAAATCAGAAAAGAGCTGGGCGTCAGAACAGTCTTCAATATACTTGGACCACTTACAAATCCGGCATCACCAAAGATGCAGCTTCTAGGTGTGTATGATGAATATCTTGTTGAGCCACTTGCACAGGTTCTTATTAATCTGGGTGTAAAACGCGGAATGGTAGTGTATGGCAAGGACAAACTGGATGAAATATCAATGAGCGCTCCAACAAAAGTATGCGAGTTCAAAGACGGGTGGATGAAGGTGTATGAAATCACTCCGGAGCAGTTTGGATTTGAACGTTGCACAAAAGAAGATTTGAAAGGTGGAACGCCAGAGGAAAATGCAGATATAACAAGAGCGATTCTTAAAGGTGAAAAAGGTCACAAGCGAAATGCGGTACTTATGAATGCAGGCGCTTCTCTATATATCGGAGGAAAGGCGCAGAGCTTTGAAGATGGCGTTAAGCTTGCAGCAGAAATTATTGATTCCGGAAAGGCATATGAGACATTAGAGAAGATGATTGAAGTAAGTAATAGGTAGGAAAAGACATTCAATGAATCTCGCTTCACGAAATTTCATTCGTTAATGAGACAGCCCTTACTGTATGTTTGCAAGAGACTATGAAATAAAGTCTGTAAATTCGATCTTCTATGATAATGATACGGCTGAAGGCTAATCGATTTAGCATTCAGCCGTTGATTTATATATAACAAATGTTTTTATGGCATGTCAATAGCAGGTGAGAATTTCCCACCTGTTTTTGACTGCTTTTTTTATTCTGGAAGTCTGCCTTCATACATAATACAAAGCTCACCATATACGGAACCCCAGTTTCTTATGGTCTGAGTCCATTTCTTGGTGGCTTCGAATGTAGCCAGATACAGAGCCTTCAAAAGTGCCTTATCACTTGGAAATACACTACGCTGTCTGTTAAGCTTACGATATGTAGAATTAAGGGATTCTATGGCATTTGTCGTATATATTACTTTTCTGACAGTTGGAGAAAATTTAAATATTGGTGTGATTACATCCCAGTTATCATACCAGCGTTTCATTGAATTAGGATACTTAGGTGTCCATTTCTTCGATACCATATCCAGAGCCTCACGGGCTTTTTCTTCTGTTGAAGCATGATATATAGTCTTCAAATCCTTTGCGAATTCTTTACGGTCTTTATCCGGCACATACTTCAGTGTGTTTCTTACCTGATGAACTATGCAGCGCTGATATTCTGTATTGGGGAACGCTGCCGCAATGGCTTCTTTTATGCCGCTCAAACCATCGGCACAGATAACCATGATATCTTTTACACCACGGTTCTTCAGCTCATTAAGTACAGAAAGCCAGTACTTTGAACTTTCGTTATCCCCGATATTGATAGTTAATACATCCTTATGACCATCTACCGTAAGACCAAGAATGACATATGCTGCCAGCTTTCTGATGACTCCGTTATCACGGACAGAATAGTGTATGGCATCAATGTAAAGTATTGGATAAATCTCATCCAAAGGACGATTCTGCCAGTTTTCAATCTGTGGCATAATCTTATCTGTAACATCAGATATAAAACCCTCAGATGTCTCAAATCCATAGATATCCTCTATGGTTTCTGATATCTGTCTGGTTGTCATTCCTTTCGCATACATAGAGATTATTTTCTGATCAATGTCTGAAATGTCTTTCTGACGCTTCTTTACGACCTGTGGCTCAAATGTTGACTTACGGTCTTGTGGAACCTCAATCTCCATGGCACCATAACTGCTGTTGACTCGTTTTGACTTATAGCCATTTCTGTAGTCATCATTGTCTGAACGCTCAGATTTGCTGTATCCAAGATGATTATTCATCTCGGCTTCCATCATTTCCTTGATGGTTCCACCAAGCAGATCCTTGAGTGCATCCTGGATATCCTCAGCAGTTTCAATATCGTATTCCTGAAGCAACTGCTGAATAATGTTTCTTTTTCCTTCGGTCATTACGACATTGTGTACCGGTTTCTTTTCTCTTCTTGCCATAATAAAAGGCCTCCTATGATTTTATTTTATCATAGAAGACCAAATATTTAACTATTTACAGAAAAAGTTTCACACACTCGTTTGCAATAAAAAGAGTCACAAAAGGGAGAGGCTACGTAAGGAAGTAGCTTCTCCCTTCGGCTTTGTAATCAGCCGGATTGATTGAAATTGTAGGAAAATCAATATTTTGGAGGATTACATAATGGAAAACAGAATTTATAACGAGCAGAACGGTTTGTGGTACGAATTACAGGGCGATTATTATATCCCTTGCCTTGCACTCCCTGATGAAGAACAAGCGAAAATTGGTGTGTGGGGACAGCGGCACTTGCGGTATATCAAGCAACACCACAAAGTGAGATATGTTAATCTGCTGACAAGCGGTAAATTGAACGGCTATCTCGCTGATATTGACAAGCAGGCTGAGGATATGTTTTTTCGGCTCGTAAAACAGATGGCAAAGCGTGAGAATGCAACCGAAAAGCTCAAAGCAGACAATCAAATGGAATGGGTTGGTAGGATGAACAACATCCGTAGCAGAACCACAGAAATCGTAAATCACGATATAATTTACAACTAACCAAAGTATGGCGGCAGGGAGATTAACACCTCTCTGCCGCTTTTTCTGTAACATAAAAGGAAAAATAATCGCAAAAAAGTTTGTAACGTTTTTGCTTTTCGTGTCTCTAACCTATGTAGGGAGGTGAAGAAGATGGTGAAATTAAGATATGCAAACTATTGTAATCTAAAATTTTTCTTGATTTTTCTTGTTATATACGGGCATTTAATTGAACCACGGATTTGGGAATCTGATATTCTTATGACACAATATAGGTGGATATATCTTATACATATGCCACTATTCAGCTTTCTGTCCGGTCTGTTTGTGAATAAAGAAAAGGATTGTGGCTTGCAACTGATTAGAATATTACCTTTATATCTTTTTTTACAAATGGTGGCAGTTTTATTTGGAAACGGAGCAGTGAAGTTCTTAACACCATGGTGGATTTTGTGGTACTTGCTTAGCTATAGTATATGGCTTTGCTTTACGTGGCTGTGGTTCCGTTTTTGCAAAGGAAAGTTCAAAATTTTACTTTTGATATGTTCGATTGTTATTGGATGTATGGCTGGATTATTTCCTTCTGTTGGTCGTGAATTTTCTTTATCACGAACTTTGGTGTTCTTTCCGTATTTTTTTGCCGGAGTTATAATGCATCCAGCTTATAACTGGAAAAAATTAAGAATAGCTGGGATTATTGCGTTTATAGTTGCTTTTGGTATAATATTATATATTGGCGATAATGTTCCTGTCACATTTCTTTATCAAGCAAGTCCGTATGTTAGCAAAAAAGAGATATTGCTCCGCTTGTTATGTTATTTTCTCGGGGGAGCGTTGGGACTGTTTAGCTTGACGATTACCCCGAATATTAGACTGCCTTTTTCTAAAATAGGCACAAACACAATGCCTGCATATTTACTTCACGCACCGATTGTTATTGGTTTAAGATGGTTGGTGATCCCGTGGCAGTATCATATTATAATTGCCATTGCATTTTTGTGTATAATGTATGTGCTTACAAAATGGCACGGAACTTTATACGGAATCATTTCTACGGAGAGGAGGGATAATAGTTGGCAACCTTTCAAAAAATCTACGAAGAGTGTGCTCAACCGGTCTATCGATTCTTATTATCCCTAACGGGTAAAGATGATTTGGCGGAAGAACTGCTTTCAGAAACCTTTTATCAAGCATTTAGGCATATAGATCAGTTTGAAGGGCGATGTTCGTTATATACTTGGTTATGTCAAATTGGTAAAAACGCTTGGATTAAAGAGTGCCGTAGGAATAATAGATATAGCGAAATAATGCTGGAGGACTTGAAACTGATTGATGACAGTCCATCTTTGGAAGAGCAAATAATCAATAAAGAACAGTACCTTAAGATTCTAAAAGCACTGCAAGGATTGTCTGACGTTTACCGTGACGTGTTTATATTGCACGCTATCGGCGATGTTAAATTAAAAGAAATTGCCTGCATATACGGAAAAACCGAGAGTTGGGCAAGGGTTACATATTTTAGAGCAAAACAACAGATTGCACAGGAGGTAGTGAAATGAAAATCGAATGTAAAGTCATAGAAGACTTATTACCGTTATATTCTGATAATGTGTGTTCCGATGAAAGCAAAAAAATAGTAGAAGAACATTTGCAAGAATGCGAGATATGCAGGAACATGTTGGATAATATGGATGTTGTTCAGGTAACGCATATCGAAAAAGAAGAAAACGAAAAAAGTGCGATTGTAAAAAAGGGATTCAAAAAAATTCACAGACGATGGATTGCATCTATTGTTGCGGTGATTGTGTTGATTCCACTTCTTGTTTTCGTATCAATACTGGGATATAACGAGACACATAAATCTGGTATTGCTTTTTCCAATATAGATGATGTGTACAGATGCTATAGCTATTTGAATTATATAAAATCCGGACAGTACGATAAAGCTGTACAAATGGTTGATTATACCGAAAATGAATATACAATGGTTGATTGCGTTTCTCATATGACACCGAACGAATACCAAGAGTATATGTCAGAACGATTCGTGAAAAAACTTGAAGAGTACAACGAACTTGGGATATCCATCACAAATATACGTTTCAGTAGTGCATATAGATGGGACAACGGAGTATGGTGCATTTGTATGTCGTTTGATGAGATTTATCCCGATGGTAGTAAGCAAACGATAATCGCTCATATGAATGGTGAGACAATGTATACGGGGGCATATTCCTTCCCGAACAAGAATAAAACCGAACGTGATGATTACCTTGACATCATTTTAACGCTATATGCTGAAGATGAATCATCTTGGTATAAAGATTTCGAAGTTTCCTTTGAACTTAAAGAAGGCGAAAAAGCAATCATCAGAAGGGACAAGAAATCCAATATCAATTTTGATGGCGTGTTTAATGTTACTTATGGAACAGGTGCAAGTTTGATAGATGAACCATACTATCAAACTGTTTTTGAAACATCAGTTCCGGGTAAATATTCCGTTGTAACTTATGAGTCTGATGGTACAAATAGATACCTTACCTTCGATGAACTTGATATTGAGATTGTGAAGTATTCCAAATAATGTTATTACATAAGAAGAGGCATCGCTTCGGCGGTGCCTTTACTTATACCCAAACCTAATAGTATTCCCACCGTTTATGACAAATATTCAAAACCGTCACCAAAATTATTGACAAACATTAGTTCGATAGTGTATAATGTAGTTCCTCTTATGAGGGACTACAACTGAATACGATGTAAGATTGAGATGTGGCAAAGCCACCTAAAGCCGGCGGTATGCTAAGAGAAAATACCGTCACCCATCACTCTATGCGTTTTGGTACTGTTAGCGAGTGACAGGGTGAGATAACAGTCCCGTCTTTGAATTTCAAAGCCGTTACATAGAACATCATTTTGAAGCGAGAGCAAAGCTCCCGCCGATTCTTGATGTCTGTGTAGCGGCTTTTTTGTTTTGCCTTTTTCGGCTAAATAAAAAATTACGAAAATGAATTGCCAAATCCCGAAAAAAGTCAGCAATTAAATATTAGAGAAGATTTTTTGTAAAAAGGTCATATTTTTGCCCTTCTCGCTGCCTACTTATTGAGGGATATTAATTTTCTGTGAATTTTTCGCAAAAACCGAATATTTTACCCCTTTTCGCTGGCTACTCCTTGAGGGGCAACTTTTTAGCCGCTTGTACTTAACAACTGAATGACCGTCTGAATGGGATACTCCGCCAAGACTTCCCTTGTGGGAACGAGCGAGAAAACGCCGCTGAAAAAGCAGGGGCAGGAACGACATTCGGGTAGAACAGCAAAAGAATCTGCAAAGGTAAAATTATGAAAGCGTTATGGTTGTGGTGAAGCAGAAGTCAAACTTTGGTCGGGGAGATTTCTGCTTTTTATTTAATAGTTACAATCAGACATGATAACACAAGAAGTCTCAGGAAAAAACAATCTGATGGAAAATACGTCAGATTATCTTATGCTGGGACTTCTTTTAATCTGCATGAGATTGGATAAAAAAGTTTGTTATAAAGTGTTG
>JBGVIE010000051.1:0-15327 GCA_045122895.1 Lachnospiraceae bacterium | reverse complement strand
CCTTATATCTTGAATTCTCACGATTCTTCTTAATATCCTGAAACGCAAAGAAATCTCTACCTGTATGATTAAATACTCCATCAAGTATTACTCGTATTCCCTCTTTGTGACACTTTGCAACAAAATCTGTAAGGTCCTTGTTAGTTCCAAGTCTGCTGTCAAGCTTCTTATAATCCGTTGTCTCATAACCATGACCAACTGACTCAAACAAAGGTCCTATATAGATTGCATTACACCCGATTTCTTTTATATGTGAAATCCAGGGAAATACCTCCTTAAGTCTGCTCACAGGCTCCTTATATTCATTAATCGTCTCTGCACCTGTAAGTCCAAGTGGATAAATGTGATAAAAAACTGCCTCGTCATACCAAGCCATAATAAATACCTCTCTTGTCCAAAATTCTGATATAAATATTATACCAATTGAATAAAAAAAAAACAACCAGCGAGACCTATTCGCCGGTTATTTTTTTTAATTGGCTACTCCTGCTTTCATTCTTTCTTCAAATTCATCGCAAGGCATCGGCTTATCAAAATAGAATCCCTGAATCATATCACAGCCTACTCCTGCAAGGAAATTAACCTGTCTCTCCTTCTCAACACCTTCTGCAACAATCTCCATATCCAGATCTTTTGCAAGTTCAATTGTCTTTCCAACAATCACTTCGCCTCGCTCGTCCTCAGTATCTCCTCTAAAGAATTCTGCATCTAATTTTAGAACATCCAGCGGTAAATCCTTAAGCGAGTTAAGCGATGAAAATCCAGAACCAAAATCATCCATAGATACATGGAATCCTGCATTTTGCATCTTGTTAACCGTTGACATTATTATATTCTTCTCTTCAAAGAATGCGCTCTCTGTAAGCTCTAATTCCACAAGATTATGTGGCACGTCGTATTTGTCTATAAGCGAACATATATGTTCTGTCAAATCTTCTCTTGTAAAATGAGCCCTTGATATATTGACAGAAATTGGAACAACATTAAAGCCTTCCTTAATCCATTCTGCCTGAAGCTTTGCAACACGCTCGACCATATAATCATCCAGCTTTAATATAAACCCGTTTTTCTCAAATATAGGAATGAATTTGGCTGGTGAAATAAATCCATCTTCTTCATTTATCCATCTAACAAGTGCTTCTGCACCTTTTAATGCTTTAGTCTTTGGATCGTATTTTGGCTGCAGGTACACAACAAACTCTTCTCTCTCAATTGCTGCATTCATCTTTGATTCAACCTTATGTTCCCACAGATGAGCTTCCTGTAATTTCTTATCAAAATACTTAACACCGGTCTCCTCAAAATCACCCAGACTCTCGCAGGCAATTCTTGCATGATGGTAGTAGTGCTCAACCATAAGCGTCCATTTTTCATCATCATGTCCTTCGATTTTGCCATCCTCCGGAACCAAAAAAACTCCGATATGAATAGCACTGTCTTCCACTGTTGTATCGAGCGTATCCTTGATATTATGTATAACAGCCTCTAACTCATCCATAGTCTGGTAGTCTACAAGCACGCCAAAATATGCCTCTGTCTGCCTTGCAAATGTGTACTTCTTCGAAAGCACATTAGAAATATTTCTATACATCTGCATCAACAATCTCTCTCCCGCTTCACCACCATAACATATACAATAACTGTTATATTTTGTATTGCATATTGACAAAAGAGCAAACTTCTTCTTTTTCTTTTTCAGCTTCTTATCTGCCTTTGTCTTAAAGTAGAGCCAGTTCTTACCACCTGTTATATCATCATAATAAAGAGCACCCATCATCTTATTATGATTAATAACTGTAGAGACAATGTTTATGAACAATACAACCGCGATTACTATGATGATAAATCCCATAACAAAGCACACTGCAACAAAGTTCATAACCTCGTAGGAATGAATTATTATCTTCTCCTTAACGAGAAATTGCTGACCATTATCAGATCCTTCTTTTGCCTTGAACCAAAGATTCATCTCTAATACATTGTCATCTTCACGCAGTTCCCGGGCACAGTATTCAAGCAGGTCATCCACATCAATAGTAACTTCGTCACTTATCTCGATACCATTCTGATATTTCGCTATAAACAAATCGTCATCTGTATCAACATAATAAACTGTGTACTCTCTTGATATCAAATCAAGATCAAGCACCTTAAACTCTCTCTTCCTGCCATCACTGGATATAAAAGTCTTATTTTGATAGTCGAGTATGTAAAACTCACTCTCAAACTCTTCATCCTTTATTATATCCTCAATTGCTTCCCCTTCATCTAATCGCGTCTGTATCTGTTTTGCATATGTATCAGCCATTCTTTCTCCTGATGTAAGCTTGCTGCTTATCAAATCCACAAAAAAGAAACTCATAATAATCACTGCTGCAATTGATATACTTGCGATTACCAAAATAAACCCAACTATTGAAGGCCATATACTCCTCTTTTTGTACCTCTTGATTCTCTTATCTTTAGGTTGATTCATTCTTATACAATACCTCCAAAAAAGTTCTCATATTATTGTATCATATCTGTTACAATTTTAGGAAATCTTTTTACTTTTTACCAAACTCCAAGAAGAGTAATATTTTTTTCCGTACACGGTCTTATAACTCCTAATATATACCTTATATGTGTTTTTCTTCTTAAGTTTTGGAGTCGTATATTTTAATATATTATTTTTCTTTATCGTTACTATTCTGGAAGCTTTTCCTGTTATATACTTCACTTGATATCCTGACGCCTTTGTATTTCGTCTCCAGGCAAGAGAAAGTTTCGTTCCACTTTTGTTTGAAACTTTTGAAAAGCCTGGTCTGCTAAGAAAATACGTTGTCTTTACCGAAGAATAATCGCTTTTTCCGTTAGAAGAATACGCCAAAACCTTATATTGGTATTTTGCCCCATTTGTCTTAGCACTAGTGTCTGTATACTTAACTATATTATTTCTGTTTATGGTAGCAACTTTTGTATAGGAACCGCCATTTTTACTTCTGTATATATAATAACCTTTAGCCTTAGTATTACGTTGCCAATTTACTGTAATACCTTTTGATGTATTTTCCAACGAAGTAATACCTGGTGTTGATAAGAAATATCCTGACATTTGAGTTGCTTTTGTACTCATTCCGTTATTATTTATCGCCATAACATAATAAGTATATTTCTGACCATTTATATTTGCCATATTATCCAAAAATGATATTTCTTTTGTCGTGCCTGCCAATACCGTTTTATCTGCATCAACACGGTATACTCGGTATTCTGTAGCGTAAGGTATTTTTTTCCACATTATATTCATTCCATGTGCCGATGCATTTACTGAAGATATACAAACAACTTCCAATGATTGTGCGTCCTGTTTCCATATACAATTATCTTTGTCTGATTCTACAAAACCACCTGTCTGAGTTGTAACAAATTTTCCTCCTGCAATAAGTGAATTGCCTGCCAAAAGAGAATCATAATCACCTGGTAAAACCAATTCAACTGTATTGACATCAGCATCATAAATTGCAGCCTTTACACCGGCAAGACCTTTCAACGCAATACTATGACCACTTTGTCCTATAATGTTTCCACCATATATTTCAACATTGGCATTATGTAGGTTTATTCCATTTACCTTTCCGGTTATATTTCCTCCTTTCACAACAACAGACGAATTTCCCTCCGGAGGAATAGGATATTCTCCAATTCCAAACTTACCTTCTGTTGTCACTATTGAACTTGGGCTTACTTCTAAATCGCCTTTACATACAGCGATTCCCATACTATCATCGCCAGTTCCAATGAACGTTCCACCTTTTACCTTCAAGGATGCGTCATACGCAACAGCTCCACAGACACCACCTTTGAATGTTCCACCATTGACAGTTGTATTACCACCCGCCTGCGAAACAAGAGCATCATCTCCACCAATAAACGTTCCACCATTGATTTCCAAATTGCCATTTATATTTACTATTCCTTCATAGCCCCCCTGAAATGTTCCACCATTTATGATAACCTTTCCAAGATGTGGCACTCCGTTATAGTTAGCCACATCTATCGCAGCCGGAGCATATGGATTGCTACAATCCAAATCTGTCTTAACATTTGCATTATGAATAACTGCTTTTTGATTTTCATCCGGAAGCATAATATGCATTCCATCACGGTAATCTGTCTCTACGGTGATATCAACTATCTCAATATTTCCACCATCAAACTGTAATCCTGACTGTTGATTCGAATACAAATACGCATTCTCAACATAAATATCTGTTGTTCCCCCTGTCATTTTTGTACACTGTATTGCATGAGCATTTCCCATTGCCTTCATTTCAGGAACGCCCTTTGCGACATTTGCATTTGGCTGATGCGGAGTAGTCTTATCCACTATAAAATTAATTTTTGCCCCTCTTGAAAGTATCGCTTCATGATCTGCTGAATCTGTCCTGTCTTCCGCTATAATTCCACCACCATCTGTAAATGTAACATTAGCATCAGATGATATATTAAGTCCATCACCATGTATATAATGTCCATCAAAATCCAGAATTACATTTGCACAACTTAATCCTACCTGTCCTTCGCAAACTACATCTGATTTCAATGTAAGCAGATACACGTCTGACGCTTCAATATACTGCTTATCAACTACATCTGTTCCCCCAATATTTGCTATAAAATTATCTACCATCATCTCCTGGATTGATGGTACTGCATATACGTTATTTGCCGTCATTGTCGATACACTCAGTGTCAATGCCATAGCTGCTGATAAAAATCTCTTTTTCATATTAACCTCCATGTGTTATTCTTTTACTCTACAGCTCTTAACATTACTGTAGGATATTTTTCCGTTTTTTGTCAAAGCCTTAACCTTCACATAATATATTTTTCCTGCTTTTAGTCCTGTAAACTTTGCAGACACAGTAGAATTACTTCTTAAGACCTTAGCCTTTGAAGACTTGAAAGTTTTGCTCGTAGATGCATACACCACATATCCTGACGCAGTAGAATTCTTCTTCCACTTTACCGTAAGGCTTTTTGTACCAGGTGTTACCGATGATAATACTGTCTTTGCCGGATTTACATCAATGTATATATACTTAGTTTTAGAACTATAATTGCCTGTTCCACCAGATGTTATTGCAATCTTTGCTCTTCCTGTAAATCCTTTTGTCACTGTTACTTTTCCACTACTATTAACCTTTACCTTCGCCTTGTCGGATTTATAGCTAACTTTTCCAAAATTCGATTTGGCACTTATGATTGTTGTTATGTTTCTTGTTGCCGACGATGTAAGTGTTTTATTTCCAGATGATAATATGACATTATTAGTAGCTTTGCTTATTTTAAACTCTGCACTCTTTTCACCTATAAACTCGCGTTTACCTTCAACACATACAGTCGCTGTACCTGCATTTATGCAATTTTTGTAAGATAATGTATAATGTATATTTTCCTGTAAAATTTTAATTCCATTTGGTGTATTAATACTTACAGTTACTTTAGGATGTCTTTCCTTTCCTGTATACAATACACTTTTATATTCCAACTCAATTTTGCTTAATCCTATATCAATTCTATCTGGTTCTTCTATTATTTCTTCGGTTGTTGTTTCCTTCTCGGTTGTTGTCTCTTTCTCTGTACTTGTCTCCTTCTCTGTTGTTACCGTCTCTTTCTCTGTTGTTGTCTCCTTCTCGGTACTTGTTGTCTCCTTCTCAGTTGTTGTCTCTTTCTCAGTACTTGTCTCCTCTTCTTTTTGATCAATCTCAATGTGCCCTATCTTAACTACAGACTTTGTATAATTTGGAGCTTTCATCAATGTTATTTTTACATCTCCATCTACATCAATTGCAAGTCCATATATTTTTCCAATTTCCTTTTCCTGTGCTGTTAACGTATAATATGTAGATATATTGCCCTCTTTATCAATTTTCTTAACCACACATGGCTCCGAATAATATATTTCATCATTCGTTGCTGCTATCCTTGACATTCTGCTATAATAAGTGCCACTATCTCCATTTATAAACCACAGTTGTTCTACGTCAGCTACCGGTGTCTTATTGATAAAATCTGTGCCGTTACAATCAAAAGATACTATTTGACCAGTAGAACTGTCATAGGTATACCACTTATCCTCAATTTTGTAGAAAGCACTATCATAGGAATCCAAAAAATAACCATCATACTTAGTGCTTGAAGCATCCTCATATTCTAACCCTTTAGCAAATACCCAGTCTGTTGCAGCATGCTGGTACTCGTCTGAATTAAATGCATCTGAACTCTTTAGAAAAAACTGATGTCCTGATCTTCCAAGCAAATCTTTCGTCGGATCATTCCAGGTAGTGTCAATATGATAATACTCTCCATTGACCTTTACAAGATTCCAGGCATGATTAATCTGCCTGCTTGTTACCAGTACACTCTCAAGTCCCAGTCTCTTTGCCAAATCATTAAACGCCTCTGCATATCCCTGACACACTGATGTCTTTTCAACCATTGTGTTATACGAAGAATATTTACTGTATGTAAGATCGTACTCACAGTTTGTTGTAAGATATGTATTTATGTACATAACCTTTTCAAAATCTGTCCAATCTTTACTTGTATTATTCAATGCCTTTTTCATAGCAGCCTCATACTCTGCACGACGTTCTGAACATTCTGATATATCAAAATCATAAATAACTGAAACAGTTGTAACATTGCCTGTAACAGGATTATATGAATATGCACATCCTCCTGATACGTAGAAATATTCAGGATTGTCATTTAATGCATCTGCATACAGTTGTTGCAAATCATTTGTTTTAATACCAAAAGATGAAATATCTATTGTTTCTTCGTACTTATCCCATCCTGCCACCAGTCGCTGTGCAGCTTTTTCGTACGAATTCTCATCTGAAGCAAGGTACTGGTGCGGTGTGTACACACACATACCACTTTCACTGTCATATACTGTATCCCCCTGTAGATATCCGCCTTCTTTAAGTACTCTGTCAGATAAATCAACGTATATCTCTTCACTCACGTTATCCACACCACTTTTGCCATATACAGGTATACAAACTGTTCCTCCAAACAAAAGCGATGCCATTGACAATGCAACCAGTTTTTTTATTGTCTTTCTCATATAATACCTCCATGTCGGCGCATCAGCGCGATTTTTCATATTGGTCTCCACGTCCATTCACGATACAAAGCAGACCGACACCAAAATGATGTCGGTCTATTATCACTTGTCAAAGAGCTCCTATTCTTTTCCGTCCCAACAATATGTACAAAGCTTGCACTTATCGATTCCTACCGAATCTAACATATCGTCTAATCTGTTAAATCTAAGAGAAGTAAAGTGCAATTCTTTGCAGATTTCATCTACCATCTTCTCATACTTCTCCGAATCAGGATCTGTATATTCCTGTAAAATTTCATCAGTAACATTACCATTCTCTAATCTTTCAATTACTCTTCTTGTAATTAGGTCCATCTCTGATGATGATCTAGAGAAATTCAAATACTTACATCCATACACAAGTGGAGGGCATGCAGGTCTGATATGCACTTCCTTTGCTCCACTCTGATATAAGAATTCTGTTGTCTCTCTAAGCTGTGTTCCTCTTACGATTGAGTCATCAATTAATAAGAGGCTCTTATCCTTGATTAAATCTTCTACAGCTAACATCTTCATCTTCGCGATAAGATTTCTCTGGCTCTGAATTGTTGGCATAAATGAACGTGGCCATGTAGGTGTATATTTTATAAATGGTCTTGAGAATGGAATTCCCGACTTATTTGCATAACCTACAGCATGTGCAGTACCTGAGTCCGGTACTCCTGCTACAATGTCCGGCTTAACATTATCTCTTTCAGCCATCTTCTCACCACAGTTGTATCTCATCTGCTCAACACTTATACCTTCGTATGAACTTGCAGGATATCCATAATACACCCAAAGGAATGTACATATCTTCATATCTTTACCAGGATTAACCAGCGTCACACAGTTTGTTGGATTAATCACTACAATCTCCCCTGGTCCAAGTTCTTTATATGTGGTATATCCAAGATTCTTGTAAGCAAAATCTTCAAAAGATGCACAGAACGCACCATCTTTCTTACCGATAACAATAGGTGTTCTTCCCATCCTATCTCTTGCAGCATAGATTCCATTTTCATTCAACAAAAGAATGGATAATGAACCATCTACTGTTTCAAGAGCATAATTGATACCCTCAATCAGGTTGTCTTTCTGATTAATCAAAGAAGCTACCAGTTCTGTTGCATTGATATCACCACCACTCATCTCAAGAAAATGTGAATGTCCATTTTCAAACAATTTCTTTGTCAATTCTTCTTCATTGTTAATCTTACTTACTGTTGTAATTGCATAAGTTCCATGATGCGATCTCACAAGAAGTGGCTGTGGCTCATAGTCTGATATACATCCTATACCGAGGTTGCCTTTCATCTTCTGAATATCTTTGTCGAACTTGGTTCTAAAAGGAGCATTCTCAATGTTATGAATTGAACGGTCAAAACCGTTTTCTCCATACACAACCATACCACCACGTCTTGTTCCAAGATGTGAATGATAGTCTATACCAAAAAACAAATCAAATACACAATCCTCTTTAGATGCAACTCCAAAAAATCCACCCATTTTCTTTTTCCTCCATATTATGTCTTTTTATTACTTTATCGTACTACTAAAAAATGTTTTGAATAATTTTATTCCATATTCAAAATCCTTCACACCTGCCGTCTCTACAGCAGAATGCATTGAAAGCTGTGGAAATCCTATATCAGCACTTCGTACCGACACATGACTCATTGAAATATTGCCCAATGTCGAACCTCCTGCAATATTAGACTTATTCGTATATATCTGATATGGAACACAAGCATCCATAGCAAGCTTTTTCATATAAGCTGCCGAATAGGCATCCGTCGTATACTTCTGACCTGCGTGAAACTTAATAACCACTCCGTTATTGAGGCAAGGTCTGTTAATCGGGTCTGCGTACTCCGGATGATTTGGATGCACTGCATGTGCATTGTCCGCAGATATCATAAAACTATTTGCAAGTTTTGTACAGAGCCAGGAATGATTTTTTTGAAAATTTTCACTTATTCTTATCAATACATCAGATAAAAATGTGGAGTCAGCACCACATCCTGAACCGCTCCCAACCTCTTCGTTATCAAAAACCACAAGCATATTTATGTAGTTATCTGAAGTAACTTCTTTATCACAAATAGCTTTTACAGCTATATATGTGCTTTGCAAATCGTCAAGCCTCGGTGACAATATATATTCTTCATTTGCACCAATCACCTTTGCCTCTTCTCTTGCGTACAAAAACAAATCATGACCTAATATATCATCCTTATTCATACCGTTTGACACTGCTATTTTTTCTAACAGATTGGCGTTATCTGCGGCACCTCCAAACAATGGAATCGTATCAATCTGTGCATCATACTTATATCCATTGTTAGTGTCCCTATTCATATGAATTGCAACCGATGGAATAACCATTAAATCCTTATCGATATCGACAAACTTTGTAACTATCTCATCATTCTCTAACACGGCGACCCTTCCTGCTACTGAAAGCGGTCTGTCAAACCAACTGTTCATTATCATTCCACCGTATTTTTCTGTATTGATTCTCACATAGTATTTATCCTTAATCTCAGGATTCTCTTTTACTTTAAAAGTCGGTGAATCACTGTGTGCAGCTACTATATGAAAACCTTCTATATCTCTACCCTTTGGAATTACAAATGCTGCAATCGTGCTGTCATTCCTCTTAACATAATACTTACCTGCATTCAAATTCCATTCTTTGTTTTCTTTTATCTCCTCAAATCCCGCTGCCTTAAGTTTCTTTTCAATCTCTTTTACAGCGTGATATGCGCTCTTACTATTTTTTATAAATTCTATAAATTCCTGCATTTTTCTTCGCCTAACCGTTTGTTATGTCCTTTATCACTTCACCTGCAATTATGAGTCCTGCTACCGAAGGTACAAATGCCACACTACCTGGTGTCGCTCTTCTTCCCTCTTCACTCACCACTCTCCCGGGAGTAATCGCTTCTTCCGTAGAAAATACCACCTTCAGCTTCTTAATGCCCCTCTTTTTAAGTTCTCTTCTCATAACCTTAGCAAGAGGACAAACGCTTGTCTTATATATATCAGTCACCTGAAATCTGGTAGGGTCGAGCTTATTGCCTGCTCCCATGCTGCTTATTACAGGAACCTTAGCTTCCTTTGCCCTCACTATAATCTCAAGCTTCGCAGTAACTGTATCTACTGCATCCACAACATAAGAATATTCTGAAAAATCAAATTCGTCCGCATTATCCGGCAAGAAAAAACATTCCTTTGTCTCCACCTTTGCGTCCGGATTGATATCCAGAATTCTTTCTTTCATAACCTGAACCTTAGGTCTTCCAACAGTGCTGTGGAGTGCTATTATCTGTCTGTTTATATTGGTCACACTAACTGTGTCCTTGTCTATCAGTACAAACCTTCCCACTCCACTTCTTGCAAGTGCTTCAACAACATAGCCTCCTACGCCGCCTACACCAAACACTGCCACCTTAGCATCTGCCAGGTTATCAACATTCCCGTCTCCAATTAAAAGTCCGGTTCTCTCAAATTGTTCTTTCATCTCATTCCGTCCTATACTGACACGTCTATATTACCGCCAAGTTCCGGTGTTACAGACTGCTCCATCATCTTAACCATAGCTGCACCCTGAACCTCTGCCATATCCATCTGTTCAGCCAACATCTTAACACCTACTGTTTCAGATAATGAGCCTGGTGTAGTGGAATTAATTGAAGATACTGCCATATCCATACTTACACTTGATATTCTCATACTAACCTCACATTCCGCAGACGCTATGCGTCGGAGGAATCGCGAGCTGAATATCAGATTCAGCTCTGCGATAAGGGCTACTTTGTGGCGCCTGCGGCACAAATAGCTGTGTGCAAAATCGGCACATCAGTGCGATTTTTCACACTAACCTCCATGTACGTCTCAATTAGCCGTATGCAAAATCAGCGCATCAGCGTGATTTTTCATACTAGTCTCACATTCTGCAAGTGACCTGTCACGTTCTGTACATAGTCATTTATATTATATCACTATTCATATTCACCTTCAACCGCGAATGCGTGATTCATAGGTCCACTTCCTTTTCCTAAATCAAGCATTGCAAGTAATGCACCTGAAATATATTTCTTAGCACTTCTAACAGCCTCCTCTAAACTCTTTCCTTTTGCCAGATTAGAAGCTATGGCACTTGAAAGCGTACATCCCGTTCCATGGGTATTGTTATTATTTATTTTTTCACCGATAAACCAAACCGGCTCTTTTCCATTCTCTACCAGCAAATCATTGGCATCGTTTACCGCATGACCACCTTTTAGCAATACACTGCATCCATATCTGTCGCAAATCATCTTTGCCGCTGTTTCCATATCAGCTGCATTATTTATCTTCATCCCACTGATTATCTCTGCTTCCGGTATGTTAGGAGTTATCACTGTAGCCATTGAAAAGAGTTTATCCTCAAGTACTTCTATAGCCTCATCCTCTATTAGCTTTGCTCCGCTTGTAGCCACCATGACAGGGTCCACAACAATATTCTTTGCATTGTATTTTGATAAATTATAAGCTATCACTTCAATCAAATCTTTTGATGATACCATCCCAATCTTTACCGCGTCAGGAAAAATGTCTTCAAAAATACATTCCAGCTGATCATCTAAAAATTCTTTAGTTGATTCCATTATACTCTTTACACCTAATGTATTCTGTGCTGTAAGTGCCGTAACTGCACTCATTGCATACACTCCGTTAGCTGTCATTGTCTTAATGTCCGCCTGAATTCCTGCTCCTCCACAAGAATCGCTTCCCGCAATTGTCAATGCTGTTCTCATTTTTCACCATTCCTATAACTGATTAACAAGTGCAAGTAATCTCTCTGCATTTGCCTTTATATCATTTCCTCTAAAAATCCCGCTAACCACAGCAACTCCTGATATTCTCTGTCCTTTAAGCTTAAGAATATTATCTGCATTAATTCCACCGATTGCCACCACAGGAATATCCACACTTTCGCAGATTTCATTTAGCAAATCCATAGTAATAGGGAGTGCATCTGTTTTGGTAGTACTTCCAAATACAGCCCCACTTCCTATATAATCTGCACCAAGCTCATTAGCTTTTCCTGCCTGCTCTAAAGTCTTTGCTGTAACTCCTATTATTGCATCCTTACCAAGTATCTGTCTTGCTTTTTCATATTCCATATCACTTTGCCCGATATGAACTCCGGCAGCATTTATCTTTTTTGCTACTTCTACGTTATCATTTATGATAAGTGGAACACTATACTTGTCGCAAACTTTTTTTACCTCTAAAGCTTCCCTGATAAGCTCATCTTCATTCATATTCTTTTCTCTGAGCTGGACAATAGTGGCGCCACCTTTAATCGCCTGTTCTACCGCAGAACTTAAAGGGCGACCTTCAAGCCAGGTTCTGTCTGTTATTGCATATAGTTTTAATAACTCTTTTTTCATAGCTTCTCCATTATAGTATATCTATATACTCACCGTTAAGTGCCTTATTCATACTTCTTACAGCACAGAATTTGCCACACATACTGCAAGTATCACTATGGTCATCCTCCGGTGCCCTGTCATCTCTTATTGCCTTTGCTGTCTCAGGGTCAAGAGCACATTCAAACTGTGCATCCCAGTCAAGATTTCTTCTGGCATCTGCCATCTTATCATCTATATCTCTTGCCCCCGGAATTCCCTTTGCAATATCAGCGGCATGTGCTGCTATTTTTGAAGCGATAATTCCCTGCTTTACATCATCTACATTAGGTAATGCAAGATGCTCTGCCGGAGTAACATAACATAAAAATGCTGCTCCACTCATAGCTGCCACTGCACCACCAATTGCTGCAGTAATATGGTCATAACCTGGGGCAATATCCGTTACCAAAGGTCCAAGTACATAGAAAGGGGCTCCCATACAGATTGTCTTTTGAACCTGCATATTAGCTGCGACCTGATCAAGAGGTACATGTCCCGGTCCTTCAACCATCACCTGAACATTGTGATCCCAGGCTCTCTTTGTAAGTTCTCCAAGTCGCACAAGTTCTTCTATCTGGCACACATCCGTAGCATCAGCAAGACATCCCGGTCTGCAGGCATCTCCAAGAGATACCGTCACATCATATTCTTCACAAATATCGAGAATTTCATCATAATATTCATAGAAAGGATTTTCCTCTCCAGTCATACTCATCCATGCAAATACAAGACTTCCACCTCTGCTTACAATATTCATTTTTCTCTTATGCTTTTTAATCTGCTCGATTGTCTTTCTTGTAATTCCACAATGAAGTGTAACAAAATCAACACCATCCTGTGCATGAAGTCTTACTACATCAATAAAATCTTTTGCAGTCAACGTTGATAAATCTCTCTGATAATGAATTACGCTGTCATATACAGGAACCGTACCTATCATGGCAGGACATTCACTTGTAAGCTTCTGCCTAAAAGGCTGTGTATTTCCGTGACTTGATAAATCCATAATAGCTTCTGCTCCAAGGTTTACTGCACTCATAACCTTTTGCATCTCAATGTTGTAATCCTTACAATCCCTCGAAACGCCAAGATTTACATTTATCTTAGTTCTAAGCATACTTCCTATACCTTCCGGTTCAAGACAGGTATGTAACTTATTGGCTGGGATTGCTACCTTTCCCTCTGCAACTAACTGCATCAATTTATCAACTTCCATTTTTTCTTTTTTTGCAACTGCCTCTATCTGTGGTGTGACAATACCCTTTCTTGCTGCGTCCATCTGTGTTGTGTAATTACTCATTGTATTATATATTCCTCCTGTTAAAAAAATCACATTCTACTCTTGGTGCTACCCAATCAGCACCTTTTTTCCCTCAAAGGCAAATCCGTACTTGCGAATCTTATCCGCCGGTATTCCCTTTGCAATAAGTGATGCTGCGTACTGCTTTTCTTCAATCTGTTTAAGAGCAGCCTGCACTGTGTCCTTTAAATCAGCCTCATCCTCCGAATCATGAACCTTAAATTCTAATATAATTGCATCATCATTTGATATATCTTTCGCTTCAAGCATCACATCATACCTTCCAAATCCGCTTTCCCTGTTAGATGTAATGATATATCTGTTCTGCAAATCCACCATAAGTCCAAGAACAAATCCATGATAGAACTTTTCCGGCTCTGTAATTGCCGGATTTCTTCCTGTGTCAAAAAAACTGAATGTCTGTAATGCAACACGATTCATATATTCATTCATTGCCCTTATATCATTCTGCAACATCGCACTTATAAAATCATTGTAATCAGACTCCGCTCCTGTGAACCATCCTCTATCTTCCTATACTCATATTAAGTGTCTTTCCAAAACGGCGGGGACGGTTAATTATAGTAACACTATCACCACTATCCCACCATTCCTTTATAAAAGATGATTTATCAACATAAAAGTAGTTCTTTTCTATAATATCATCAAACTGTTGTATTCCAATCGCTACTGTCCTTGCCATAATACCCTCCATTCCATAGCACTATACATAGAATAGCTACTGCTAATCATCTTTTTACACCCCATTATAATTCATTTGGTTATTTTTTTCAATTCGTTCCACTACAAGGTCTTTATATCTTTTTTAGAAAAATTTAGCGGAGGCTATGACTCGTATAAGTCTCAGCCTCCGCTGTTATGGACTATCTATTGTGTTAAAATCAAAGTTATCGGCAAATTCAGGCTCACGAGGTTGGTTCTGAACAGTTACAATAGATTTTTATTTACCGATAATTGATAGATTAGCACATCCCGATACAGTGATTGCGGTTCGGTATTCAGCCATTCAATTGCCGAATCAATTTCTATTGAAAATCCTTTTCCAAAGTAATCAAACATCTTTTTATGACTGCCGGAAAAGGGAAGAGCAATTACCTTTTTGATATTTTCGTCAATCGAGAATGAAGGTCTGTAGCTCCTGTTTCCGTTAAGAAGCGACTTACCGTTGTCAAAAATCGGTGCCGTAGTATATTTATTGTTCTTCGTGTCATAAATCACTGCAAGATTGTTAAAGTGCCTATCCTCGTTCAGAGTTATATAATCAAGGGTAATTATATTTTTCAAATATTTCTTTATATCCAAATCAAGATATTTTCTAAAAAAATCAACTGTATATTCAATATATCCTTCCATTGATTCAAACTCGAACTTTTTAGCAGAAAGTTTTGCACCGGTAATTCTTTGAT
>JBGVIE010000050.1:0-53824 GCA_045122895.1 Lachnospiraceae bacterium | reverse complement strand
AATTTTATTATTCATAATAATGTTGTAATCGACGATTTGCCTTGGAGACGATTTGTATTTACGACAAAAGTAAATATAAAAATATATATATTGAGTAAATATATGTTTTTAGTAATAAACACTTTTTTGATACTGCTTTTTACAATTTCTATCAATTTGATACTAGGAGACAAATATACAGGAAGTGAAAAATGGTTAAAAATCTTATTCTTGATTACAGCAGTTTCAATAATATATGATGCAGTACAGTTATCTATGTTGTTTTGTTTTGGAAAAGAAAAATTCAAATTATACATAATAATTTCATTAGTATTTATAATGGGAATCATTGGAATATTAATGAATGTAAGAGACTATGCAGAGGTTGGCATAGATAGTTTCTATTTGCTGAAAAATATGATTAATTATGCATATGTTATATTCATTGTAAGTTTAGGTATATTAGTGGTATCTTGTTTGATTAGTATATTTAGACAGTGGAATATAAAAGATATGGACATATAATTTTGAAACAACTAAACATTGTTCAAAACATATTACAATGGTATATAAATAATTGAATATGAGGTGAAAGTATGAATAAATTGCAATACAGCGAATCAAAAACATTAAAATTAACAAATGTATTAAAATACAAAATTAATTTAGCAGATGAGGATTTTAATTTTCGTGCGGAATTAGAAAAGATGCAGTCTTATATAAAGACAAATGGAGCGGTTCAGATCGGTCCATTAATTCAGTATACAAATCCCAATATAAACGATGTAGGGGAGCTTGATATAGACATAACCCTTATGATGCAGGCGAACAATTTTATTCATAATGTTCAGGCACCATATCGTATGGAATCATTATTGAGAGTTCCAGGTTGTATGTATTGTAGATATATAGGACCGGAGGAAAAACTGAAACTTGCAATTGATAAGATAAATATAGAAGCTTTTGAAAAAAACGAAGAGCTTAATGGTGACAGTTATACGATATTTATATCGGAGAATGAAGAAGAGGAAACAATGGTAGCGGATATATTTATGCCTCGAAAAAAAAGGTAATGTAAAAATGAGTAAAAGAGTATTCAACATAGAAGAATTAAAAGACAGTAGAATATTATATGAAAAAAAATTACCTTTATTTGGCTATATAATTATAGCAATAGTAATATTTTTATTGATTTCAGTTGGAATATGGAGCGTTCGAACACCCAAGGTATATATGATTACATCAAGAGGTGTGGTGGAAAGTGAAAATAAAAACTATGTAATGTCGCCATATTCAGGTGTAATTACAGATATATATATAAGTGAAGGCGTGTTAGTAAATGAAAATGATATATTGTTTAAAGTAAAATGTACGGATATTAACATTCAGATAACACAATTAAAAGAACAGAAGAAGTTATATGAAAAAATAGTGGGTCAATATAAGAAATTAGTTCGTTCTATAAAAGATAACACTAACTATTTTAGTTCCACAAAAGAAGAAGATAGTTTATATTACAGTCAGTTTGAAGAATATAAAAGTAAAGTCGAACAGAGCCAGATAGATGTAAGTACATATCAAGCATATGGCTACAGTACTGAACAGATAGAGGCACAGTTAATAGCGAATGAAGCAAAGATAACAGAACTATATTACAGTACAATCAATTCGACAGAAAGAACTATTCTTGAAGTAAATAACCAGATTGCATCGATAGATGCCCAATTAAATGCTTTAGAAGAAGGAGAGAGAGAATGTTCGGTTAGAGCATCAGAAACAGGAATAATACATATGATTAAAGAATATAAAGAGGGAATGGTAATTCAATCAGCGTCAACCATTGCAAGCATTTCTGCACAGATGGATCAATATATTATAGTTGCATATGTAAGTCCGCAGGATGTAGTGAGAGTTAAAAAGGGTAACAGGGTAAACATTACGGTAAATGGATTAACTCAGTCGATTTATGGAACAATCACCGGGACCGTTGTATCTATAGATAGCGATATTACAGAGTCGCAGGATTCTGAAAATAATTCATCATATTTTAAGGTATATATAAAACCGGACGAAAAATACTCAAATGAAGATATTACGAGAGCAATAAGTGATAGTATTGATAATGTTTTTTGCGAGGAAGAAACTATGGTAGGGGTGGAGGATATAGAAATATTTGCTTATAAAAATGAACTATATGTAGATGAAACAGTGTCCATAACAGCAAGTGTTTTGCCATCAAATGCGACAAATACGACTATAAGATATAAATCGGATAATAAAAATATAGCGACTGTATCATCGACAGGCGAAATCAAGGGAATATCTCCAGGAAAAGTAAGAGTTACTTTGCAAGCAGAAAATATTATAAAAAATCTAGATATTACAGTAAAGGCTAAAACAACAGCAATAGAAATATCAGAAAAATATATTGTATTGAAAAAGGGAGAGACATATCATTTGAAAGCAACTGTACATCCTGATAATGCTTCGCAGGTATTATCATATAAATCCAATAACGCTGATGTGGCAAAAGTATCAGAAAATGGTGATATTATAGCAAAAAATACAGGTAATACGACAATAATTTTGAGCAACGGAGATTTGAGTAATGCAGTAACAGTTATTGTTAATGAAGTGTTTAGCAGTAATTTACAGGGGAATAGTATTATAGTTGAAAGGGAAGGAAAAGAAGATACGTCAGAAAAAATGTTGCTTAGGAAAATTGCTGAAATTAAAGACTTAGAGACGAAGGATTTGGAGAATCAAAATTCAAAAAAACAAGAGATAGATATTCATAATAAAGTAAGCAGAACAATAGAAATAAAATCTATAGATGTTCCTGTTATTAATTCAAATATATTGAAAGCATTATATGACCATAATATTCAGTTAAGAATTTCTGATGATGAATATGAAGTAAGTATTAATGGGGATGATATAGTAAACTCTGATAATATATTATTATCTAGTGTTGAATCAGAAGAAATAGGGAAAGAATTGTACATAACAATTAACGATAATAATCCGTTACCAGGCAAACTGACTATAAAAGTAAACAATGATAAACATTATAAATATCTTTATAAATATAATAATTCAAAGAAAAAATACGAACAGTTAAACGTGAATAATACAAAGAAGATTGAGATTGATTTGGAGGGGAAATATTTATTGACAAATAAGAAAATTATTCAGCATAAAATCAGTATAATTATTACAACTGGAGTGTGCTTGTTAACGGCTATATTATTATTTTTTTATGTTCTTTTAAAGAAAAAGTACTGGTTCTGGTAAATGATGAACATAAACATATTTAGGTAACTGTTCAGAGCCAAGCATATAATTACAGTTACAAAATATTAATGAATATGGTGGGTTCGATTCTTGAAGTTCTTAATACGTTTGTTTATATCATTTTTCTCAATTTTGAAAAATACGTTAATCTCTGCTCCGATAAACATAAGGTACATACAGGAGTATAACCAAAGCATTGCAAGCATAAGCATTGAGATACTTCCGTATGTCTTTGAAATAGTAGTAAAATAATTAATATAAATAGAAAAGGCATAAGAAAAACCAATCCATGTGGCAGAAGCAAATATTGCTCCCGGCATACAGCGTGTTATCGTATATCTTTCATCCGGGACTATTTTGTATATTAATATAAAAAATAGTAACAGGAATAAGAATGATATTATGTGCTTTTGACCAACAAATACTCCTATAAATTCATAAACTAAAGGTGCTTTTTTTCCGATTAATGAGTACAAAAAATCACCAAACACAATAATGCTGAGCAGCAATACAAGTGCACACAGGAATAATACGGTATAAATTGTTGATACAATCCTTAGCACAAAATAATTACGATGTTCGTCAATATGATGGACTGAATTCATCCCTTTTATAATAGCCATAATCCCTTTCCCCGCAGACCAGAGAGTAGCAATGGCTGTAACTGATATCAGGGTTATGCTTGATTGTGAGAATAACTGATTTATGAAGTCTGTGGCATATGGCGCAAAGGAATGGGGAATCATTCCGGTGACAAATTTTATCAGGGTATCCTCTTTAAGAGGTGTATATTTAATAAGTGTAAGTAAAAGCATCAGGCAGGGGAAAATAGATAGCATAATGAAATATGCTGCCTGGGCTGAATAAGCACTCACATCATCATTTTTAAGGTTCTTATTAAATTGGCTGATAATCAATTTTAACTTCTGCACCATATTTATCCTCAAAACAATCTATTATAGTTATTATATTCGTAGCAGAAAAGATTATAACACGACAGCGGTGAGGAATCAAAACTTTTCGCAATTATAATGTTATTCCCTCAGATATATGTCTACATACCGTCCTCCGTCAGCACGCAGGCACAATACCCCGGCTCCGGCTGATAACAATGTATCGTCAGATTTTTGTCAACCTCCGGGCTGTAATCACGGAGTGTACGCTGTCCTCCGTTTAAGGCAACATCTGCATTGTAAACTGACAATAATTATTATTTGACACAACAATGGGTTTGTGCTATTATTGTTCAGTAAAAAAGTATATTTTTAAAGGCTATGAAAGTGTTAGTAGTTGTGCATTACCTGTCAGAGAGAAACAGTCATCGGCTGGAAGCTGTTTTCAGAAGTGATGTATATATGAATTTCCCACCGGAGCTTCATCTTTGAATTGAGTAGGAGATGACGTGATACGCGTTAAGTAATTGAGAGCTGATATACGTATCAGAATATGGGTGGTACCGCGGAATATTTCGTCCCAACTAGTAAAGCTAGTTGGGACGTTTTAATTTTAGAGAAAAGAAAGGAAAGTAATCTAATGAACGAAGAACTTACTAAGATTAAAAATGAAATCGAAGAAGGTGCGGCGAAGCTTGATAATTCAAAAGCTGTTTATGAATTCAAAAAGCAATTTTTAGATTCTAAGAATGGTAAAATCGGACAGCTTATGAAAGAAATGAAGAACATAGCACCACAAGACAGAGCCAGCTATGGTAAAGGTGTTAACGAATTAAAGGAATGGGCAATCAATTTCTTTAATGAAATTGATACACAGATTAAGGAAAAAGAACTTAAGCTTAGATACCAGTCAGAAAAGATTGACGTCACAATGCCATCAAAAAAAATAACAACAGGTAATCTTCATCCTATTACACAGATGAGAAATCAGTTAATAGATGTATTTGCAGGTATGGGTTTTGAGATTTATGAGGGTACAGAGATTGAAAATGATTATTACAATTTCACTGCCCTTAATACACCTAAGGATCACCCTGCAAGAGATATGCAGGATACATTCTATTTGTCACCTGAATTTTTACTTAGAACACAGACATCAGCTGGCCAGATTCACGTAATGGAGAACAAAAAGCCGCCTATTAAGATTTTATCACCGGGTAAAGTTTTCCGTTCTGATGATGATGCTACACATTCACCAATGTTTACTCAGATGGAAGGGCTTGTAGTTGATGAGAACATTACACTTGGAGATTTAAAGGGAATGCTTGATGTGTTCGTTGAGAAGATTTATGGTGAAGGAACTACAACAAGACTGAGACCTTCGTACTTCCCATTCACAGAGCCATCTGTAGAAGTTGACTGTAGTTGTTTTGAATGTGGTGGAAAAGGCTGTAAGCTTTGCAAGGGAACAGGCTGGATTGAAATACTTGGAGCAGGTATTGTCAATAAAAAGGTACTTGAAAATTGCGGTATAGATTCAGAAAAATACAGCGGACTTGCATTTGGTATCGGTATTGAGAGAACAGCAATGCTTAAGTATGGTATCAATAATATCAAGCTACTATTTGAATCAGACATCAGAGTATTGAAGCAGATAGATGACAACTAAGAAACAGAATGGAGGATTAATATGATAGTACCATTAAGCTGGTTAAAGGAATATGTAGATATAGATATTACTCCACAGGAACTTGAGAAGAAATTATTTTCCTGTGGATTTGAAGTGGAAGAATTAAATGAAGTAGGAAAAGATATCAGTAACGTGGTGGTTGGTCTTGTTGAAGAATGCGAACCAATTCCTGAGACTCATTTAAGTCTTTGCAAGGTTAATGCCGGAGAACATGGTGTGTTCCAGGTGTGCTGTGGAGCTGACAATGTCAAGGCGGGAGGAAAATTCCCACTTGCACTGGTAGGAGCAAGCGTTTACGCAACAGCAAAAGATCATAAGACTGTAGAAGGTGTTATGACTATCAAGAAGGGTAAACTTAGAGGATATGAATCATTTGGTATGCTTTGTTCAGGTGTCGAGCTTGGTGTCAGCGAGAATATGTTTCCGGGAGCTGAATATAATGGTCTTTTAGTATTACCGGAGGATGCGACGGTTGGTGCTGACGTGAAGCCTATTCTTGGGCTTGACGACTGGTTATTTGATATAGCTATTACGGCTAACAGACCGGATTGTCAGAGTGTGGTTGGTATTGCGAGAGAAGTGGCAGCAGTACTTGATAAGGAATTTAAGATGCCTGCCCTTGACTATACAGAAACAGAAGTAAAAAAAGATGGATTTAATGTAACAGTTGAAGCTACAGACATCTGTCCAAGATATATTGCACATTATGTACATGATGTAAAAATAGGGGAGTCTCCTCTTTGGATGAAGAGAAGACTTGCGCTTGTAGGCATTGATTCGATTTCCAACATTGTAGACATTACTAATTACGTTATGAAGGAAATGGGACAGCCAATGCATGCATTTGACTGTGACTATTTAGAAGGAAATGCTATCAATGTCAGAAGAGCTAAAAATGAAGAGAAGATAATAACACTTGACGAGCAGGAATATACACTTAATGAAAACAACCTGGTTATTTGTGATGGAGTCAAACCGGTTGCACTCGCAGGGGTTATGGGTGGACTTAATTCAGAAATCAGAGATACAACAAGTGAAGTAATGTTTGAGTCTGCTAAATTTGCAAGAGATAATATTAGAAAAACAGCACGTGCCCTTGGAAAACGTTCAGATGCCAGTGCAAGATATGAAAAAGGCGTAGACGAATATTCAACAGTTAATGCCATGAAGAGAGCACTTCATCTTGTTGAAGAGCTTGGATGTGGTAAGATATCATCAACACATGTTGATGTAAATACAGGCAATTCTATTTTGCCGTCAGAGATGAGAGTCAGCGTTGCTAAGGTTAATAAGGTTCTTGGAATTGAAGTTCCAAATGATGATATTTTAAGAATTATGAAGAACCTTGATTTTGCACCTGAGATAAATGGTGATGAGCTTACAATACAGGTACCTGCATATCGTGAAGATATGGAATCATACCCTGATGTAGCAGAGGAAGTAATAAGAATGTATGGTTACGACCATGTTGTACCAACGTTTATGCCACAGGCAAAAGTTACAATGGGTGGGCTTAATCACAAACAGAAAAAAGAGCTTTCTCTAAAAAAAGCATTATGTTCAGTTGGCGCATATGAATGTATTCACTATTCATTCTTTTCGCCATCAGATCTTGACTTATTAAGGATTGATGAGAATGACGAGCTTAGAAAAGCAATAAGAATTATGAATCCGATTAATGAAGAGTTATCTCTTATGCGAACAACACTTGCAGCATCGATGATTAATGCAATTGCAAGAAACCAGAAAAAAGGAAACCTTGAAGGAAGACTTTTCGAGGTGGGTAACAAGTTTATTGCAAAAGAATTACCGCTTGCAGAATATCCTGACGAGAGAGAAACACTTTGTGTAGGTATATTTGGTGATAGTGAGGATTTCTTCACCCTTAAAGGAATTGCTGAGACAGTGGCAGAAAATCTTTATCTTGACTTTACATTTGAAGCAGATACAAAGACATTCCTTCATCCATATCAGACTGCTAAGATTCTTTGTGAAGGCGAAGAAATTGGCTATCTTGGTAAAGTGGCTTATGAAGTTGCAAGTGATTTGGATCTTAGAACAAGTGCATATGTAATGGAGATTGACCTCAAGTTACTCAGTAAGTGGTATGACAGAAAGCCTGTATTTGAACCACTTTCAAAATTCCCTGAGGAAAACAGAGATCTTGCGCTGGTAATGAACAAGGAAGTAACATGTGGTCAGGTTGAAGACATAATTTATAAGTCTTGTGCATATGTTAAGAATGTTGAGCTCTTTGACGTATACGAAGGTTCACAGATTCCTGAAGACAAGAAGAGTATGGCATTTGCCATTAACTTCGTTCCAAAGGAGCAGGCATTAGAAAATGAAGATGTTGACAGGTATGTTAACAAGATTCTTAAGAACCTAAAGAAAGAGCTTGAAATTGAAATTAGATCTTAATATAGAATAAGGAGTAGTGTGAAAAATCGCGCTGATGCGCCGATTTTGCATACAGCTAATTGAGACGGAGCCTCAATTAGCCTCGATCGCAGAAGAGAAATCGCCTACGCGAATTTCTCTTCGCGGTGTCTCCACAATAAATTGCTCCGACATGGAGATTAATATGGCAAATAAATATTATGCAGTCAGAGTAGGAAGAACTCCGGGAATATATATGAACTGGAATGATTGTAAAGCCCAGATTGATGGATTTTCCGGAGCTGTATATAAAAGCTTTGCCAGTGTAACTGAGGCAGATGCATTCATAAATATGGGTGCATCTGATTTCGTTATTACTGGAGATTTTCTTAGCCTGCCCTCATCAAAAGCGGTTGCTTATGTTGATGGCAGCTTTCTTGCAACTACAGGCGAGTATGCGTATGGGGTTGTTATTTTTCACAATGGAGAACAAATTGAATTGTCAGGAAAGAATAATGATGTTCAAATGGCTTCTATGAGAAATGTGGCGGGAGAGATAACAGGTTCGATGGTGGCGATGGAATATGCAGTTTCCCATAATGTCAGTGAACTGGATATTTATCATGATTATGAAGGTATCAGCAAATGGTGTCAGGGTCTTTGGAAAACAAATAAAAAAGGTACTATTGATTATAAAAAATTTTATGATAATATAAAAGGTGATGTTAAGGTAAATTTTGTTAAAGTTAAAGGACACTCAGGTGATAAGTATAATGATTTAGCAGATTCACTTGCTAAGGGAGCACTTGGGATTCGATAATGGAGGCTTAAGACTGATGAATAAGAAGACAAGAATAGTTGGAACTGTTACCGGAATTGCAGCAGTTGCATCACTAAAGATTTACAGCGATGTAAGATTTGGTACCAAGAATTGCCTGCGATATGCGAATAAGAAGGCTAAACCGCTTAAGAAGACAAAACCTAAGTGCGAGAGAGAAGCGGATGGAAGTTATTCATTAATTAAGGATAAGTATGATGAATTCAGGATTCTTCAGCTTTCGGATTTACATATAGGTGGAGGATATCTCTCGCTTAATGAAGATAAGTTTGCAATAGATACAATAATCGATATAGTGCATAAGGCTCAGCCGGATTTGGTTGTGATAACAGGAGATTTGGTTTATTCAAGACCTAATGTGACTCTTTCGACGTCTAACTTAAACAGTGCTAAGATAGTGGCGAAACTGATGGAGAAGTTAGATGTGTGGTATACGGTTACTTTTGGAAATCATGATGCTGAATATTTTGCAACACATACAAGGGATCAGCTTAAAGAATTCTTTATGAATCAAAAGGGTTGTCTATTAACAGACCCGGCTCCGGAAGTGACAGGTTCAAGTAACCATCTTATTAAAGTGAGAAATGATGATGGAACTATTAATACGTCGCTCATTATGATAGATTCCAATTCATATCCTGATTTCAGAGGCAGGGGGGGATATGATTGTATACATGATGATCAGGTGAAGTGGTATGAGAAACAGATGAAGAGAATTGAGATAGAAGAGAATGGCAACAACAATTCACTGATGTTTACACATATTCCATTTGAAGAGTATAGCAAAGCCTGGAAGTTGTATCAGAAGGATAGTGACAAGGTTAAATATTATTTCGGTGGAGCAGATGAGGCCGTAAGCTATTCAAAATATGCCACAAGGATATTTGACAAAATTGTGGAATTAAAAGGAACAAAAGGTGTTTTTTGTGGACATGATCATCTGAATGATTTTTCGATTGAATATAGGGGTGTAAGACTTACATACGGAAAATCAATTGACTGTCTGTTATATGCGAAGAATTTATCAGGACACAGGGGTGGAACATTAATAAAACTTGATTTTGATGGAAGCTTTGATATACAGGAAATAATTTAACAAATTAAAAGCTGCAACGGAAAAAACGTTGCAGCTTTTTTAATCGATAGGTGTAAATTTGCCACCTTGTTTTATTAATGTTATGAAATCATTTGATTTAAGCGGTCTGCTAAAATAGAAGCCTTGTATATAATTACAGCCCATACGCTCGAGCATATCAACCTGGGCGGTCACTTCAGCTCCCTCAGCGATAATGCTGACCTGAAGCTTCTGGAGCATATTTATGGTATAATCCACGATAGTCTTGCTGCGTATATTCTCACAGGCATCATCGATAAGAGTCTTATCAAGCTTGATGGTGTTAAACGGAAGATGCATTATGTATGAGAGTGTAGAGTATCCGCTTCCGTAGTCATCAAGTGTCAGGTGGAAACCACGTCTTGACATCTTGTTAAGCAATTCCTGAAACAGTGACATGGAATTGGTTGTAACTGTTTCTGTAATCTCAAAATGTATCATTTTCTTTGATATATGATATTTATCCAGCACTGATTCCAAATATTCTATAATACCATTTTGCATACATTGAACGACTGATAAGTTGACTGAAATAAATTCAAAACCATATTGATCAGGTCTGTTCTTGGCAATAAACTGACAGGCTTTTTCAAGAACGATACGGCCTATTTCGATAATAGAACCGTTCTTCTCTGCAACAGATATAAACTCTTCCGGTGGAATAGCACCAAGCTCTGAATCATATAATCGTATTAAAGCTTCTGCACCTGTAAAACGTTTCTCTTTGATGTTATATATTGGTTGGTAATAAACATCAAAGGAGTAATTCTCAATTGCATTTGAAAGAGCAACCTCAATTCGTTTTGAACGGTTCATCTTTGTCTTAAGGTATGCGTCGCTGCATATGATGGAACCCTTCTCGAGAGTCTTAAGCTCTGCCAATGTAAACTCAATTAAATCGTATATCTCTCTGCAGCTTCCGGCATAATCAGGACTGGTGATTATACTTGTAGTGGCAGTGATTTTGCAGGAGATATCATTGTATGTCCAGACATCACTAAAACGTTCAGTTATCTCTTCGACTACATGGTGATAATTACCATTCTTTGGAATGATAAATGTAAAGCAATCATTTGAATAACGGTACAATCTCTTCTTAGGAGCAAGCTTTTTAAGAAATTTGCATACTTCGCCGAGAATCTCATCACCGTTTGAAACACCGAAGGTATCGTTGATAAGGTTTATATTATCTATAGATACTGTGATAACATGAAAGGCAAGCTTGTTCTCAATATTTATCTCAAGTATTTCTGTCAATGCCTTCTTGTTAAATATATTAAGCGATTCATCTATCATAATCGTTGGATTATGGATAGAGAAGAATAATATCAGGAAACAAACGCTTGTTACACATCCTGTAAGCTGCCAGTTGGTGTAATTGTTATACTGAAGTATCTGGTTGCCTATACTGAAAAATACATACAAAACAATTGATGTCATGACAATTGCAGGTATCTTTTTGTGATATCTGATTGCAGATACCAGGAAACACAATAAATAAAATGTGTTAATGCCGTATATGAGGAGAATACCTGACTTGTACACAAGACCGTTCGCAAGTGAAATTGAGAACACATAATCATTTGATGGTGATGCGACAATTTCGACAAACTCTATCATATATGGAATAAATATAAGTACTATTCCAAGCTTTGAGTACGAATATCTGGTGCTGAATGCAGTAAACACATACACGAGAAGCATAGGTGTCAATGCATATATAATGGATAAATATATAATTGTGAATATGTAAGATGATATGAGCCACTCTTTCTCGAAATTGTTAAGTATCATACAATTAGCAATATTAAGTATACAGGCTATAAATGAAGAAGTAATCATATAACCATATACCTTATTGGCTATATTAGGAAATCTGATTCTACTAAAGTATGAAATGAGTAAAATCAATAATATAACTGCACTAAATAACTCAAAATCAATATTCCAATCCATATTGTATCCTCCCACAAAAAGATAACTTTACTATATCACAGAATATAAAATATATCAAATAATACTTGTTGATTTTTTATGTCATGATGATATACTATAGAATGGATTTAAAAAAGAAAGGATAAGATTATGCAGTACTATATATTAGGATTATTACTTTTGTTGATTTCCAGAATGTTTATGAACATTGTGTACGCGGAAAAAAGAATGAGAAGCACATTTGCTCATGAAGTTTTGGTGTTACTGTTTGGAATGTATATGATAGTAATTTATGATTTTTTATCAGACAATCTGTTTGATGGATTAGGTGGTATGGTGTTAGCAGCTATTATGTTTGTTCCTATCGGTATTATGCTGCCTATGCTCTACACTAAATTCAGAAAATTTACTAATATAATTTTAGCATCTTTACTGCTTTCAACTGCGTATGTTGTATTTTGGAGAATATTGTATAATCAGGGAAGTTTTTTATATGTAATTCCATCTACAGTTGGAGTTTTTTTTGGTTTTGTTTTCACAAAGCTTAATATATCAGTTTTCGAAGTGGCAAAAAGAGGTTTTTTATACAGAAAGAGAAAGAATACAAAGCCATCTGTACTTGTGAATTTTGAGTGTGGTTTTACAGCGTTTTTGGTGATTACCATGTTTACTGTTTCTAACGCTACATACAGATATATGGCTTTGGCTGATCCTATCTCAGTTAGCGACAATAAAGAGAATAAAAAGTCTGACAATAAAGAGAATAATACAGGGAAAAAGGAAGAAACGCCTGCTTCTGATTATTCAGAGATTTATTATGCCCATGAAGAAAGATATGACAGGTATGATGCGTATGCACTTGAACACCCGGATTATTCTTTGGAGGAAGTAGTATTATCAGTGGAAATGGGAATAGACCGTCCGTACTATGAGGATATGTACGAATATCCGGAAACAGAGCTTGATCCGTTGTTAGTTAATAAATACCATAAGGTTCCTGACAGCTTTGTGCCGCAGAATCTTGTGAATGTATATGGGCAGTTTGATGCAACAGCAGAGACAAGGGATGCCTTCCTTAGAATGCAGGAGGATGCAAGACTTGAAGGATATGAGCTTCATATAGTATCTGCATACAGGTCTGTAGCATATCAGTACGGTCTGTATAATACATTTAAGAACAGAGACGGACAGGAAGCGGCGGATACATACAGTGCACGTGGCGGATGCAGTGAACATTGTACAGGACGAGCTTTGGATATTTCAAATAACAGTAGTGATCTGGATGTGTTTGACGGGACACCTGAGTGGGAATGGTGTGTCAAAAATGCGTACAAGTATGGTTTCATATTAAGATATCCGAAGGGATATGAGGATGTTACCGGATTTATGTATGAATCATGGCAGTTCACATATGTTGGAGAGACAGTGGCAAATACTATGAGAGATAATAATATAGCTACATTAGAGGAGTATGTGGTTAAATATGTTGAGAATTCGAAGTAAAAAAATATGGTTTGTTGTAGCTGCAGTGGCGAGTGTTTTGTTTTGTGCAGTTGCAGACAGATTTCCGGTAATAATTGATTATTACAGACAATTTGGAGTAATTCCTTTTATAGCAAGCATTTATAGCAGACTTACGGGTCTGCTACCTTTTTCTCTAGCCGAGATACTGATATATATAACTGTTATTTATATAATGTTTTATATTGTTTTTTTTGTTGTTAATATTATAAAAAAACGGGATAAAAAGAAATATTTAATCAAGGTGTTATGGAACATTATATCTGTTGCATCGGTGCTTATAACTATGTATATGATGCTTTGCGGTGTGTATTACTCGAGAAGAGGAATTAATGAATATATGGGGTTTGAGGTACGGGATTACGATGCCGATGACCTGTATGAAACTTCTGTGTATCTGGTAGGGGAGATAAATAAGATTTATGATAAGGTGGATATTTCAAAAAAAATAAGCCTTACAGAGTTGTCAAAAGAGACGGTAAGAATATATAAAGATTTTTCAAAAAAACATAAAGAGTTTAATTTTTCCTATGGACGTCCAAAGACAATTCTTTTGTCAAGGCAGTTGTCTTACACAGGAATTGTGGGTATATTTATGCCTTTTACGATGGAAGCAAATATAAATGGTGATGTTGAACTTTATACTATTCCTGCTTCGATGTGTCATGAAATGGCTCATATGTACGGATTTATGAGGGAAGATGAAGCTAATTATATATCGTACAAGGTGTGTATAGAATCAGATAATGATTTGTTTAAGCTTAGCGGACTGATGGCAGAGCTTTTGATGTGTCAGAATGAACTTTTTTTTATGGATATAGAAAAATACGATAAGGTAGAGGCAATGATTCCTGAGAAAACTAAGGAGCTTAGCAATACCAATGATGAATATTGGAACGAAATAGAGAGTACGGATGTCGGTGAAGTGGTGACGGATGTTGCGCAGGATGTTAATGACACCTATTTAAAATTTAACGGTGAAGAAGACGGTATAATTACATATAATCAGGTAGTCGGATTAATAGTTTCAGACTATCTAAAACAAAAAAATGACCAAAAATCATATTAAAATAGTTATTTAATTGATTATTTTGCATAAATGTTGTACAATTAACGTAGATTTTTATGAAAAAAGTTTGGGGGTAGAATTTTTTTGAATAATGCAACATATATGCGAAATCTGGTTGTTTCGTTCTTTGATGAGAATTCACCGGTTACGAAGATTTTTTTACAGCATTTTGATTCATTGAACCTTGACAGAGAAAGAATACTACAATTGGTAGGGCCAGACATTGAAGATAATTTAATATATCACTCATTTTCAGATAGTGCTATGCAGGAGCCGTACGAACCATTTTTAGGTATTATTAAGGAATACTATTTGAAATATTATGCAGACAGATATAGTGTTACGGAATTCTGCGAAGAGACGAATGTATATTTTTCTCACAAGTGCATTTTTGAGAGTTATATAGAAAAGGGCTCTGCTTCAAGAATAGAACCTATAATTGTGTCTGATTTCGAATACGAATACAAGAAGATGATTGAGTCTTTGGTCAGAATGCTTTGTTTTATCAGTAAGGAACATAAGCTTTATATAGCTCTTAACAATTTTAAACGTGCCGGACTTGGAACGATTAATATCGTTGAGGAGCTGTTAAGATGTGATAATGATATCCGGTTGATGATAGTGTATAGCGAATTGTCTGTTATTGAGCTTTTTAAAGAAGAGAGCTTTAAAAGGGTTATTCAGTGTGCTGAAGATAAAATGTTATTATATGAATGTGAAGGTGCTGATAAACCACAGATTACAGAAGCTTCACCTTCGTTTTGCGTAAACAAATCCAAGTTATATGATGACATAAAGAAACTGAACAATATGTATTTTTTCCTGGATGCAGAAGATGCAGAATACTATATGCATATCATATATGACAAATTAGTTGGAGAGAAGTACAAGGTATCTGATAAGAACAAGTTTTATTTTATTGTACTTAGGATTCTTACCTGTATTCTGCTTAAGAAGAACAATACAGCTCTGTTTATGAGTGATAATCTGATTGGCCTTTTTGACCCGGTTAATGATATGCGTGATTCATATGTGTTCAATTATGTGAACTGTATGGCACAGATGTCTATGAACCAGACTAATGTGGCATACAAATACGCAGAGGAATGTAAGAGAATTGCTACAAGGATTGGTGATAAGAAGCTTGAGCTGGATGCGGAAGTTCTTGGTATAACAATCACCTATGGCGGGTGGAGAGATGTTTTTTCGGTGGATTTCCAGAATGTGTCAGTTGATGAAAATATTGTTAAACACCTTGAAGAAGAAGGGTATTATAACACACTTACCTATTATTGTGCGTATGGCAGGGATAATGATACAGAGTCCATAAAGCAGATTGTCGAGGGCAGGAGAAAGCCTGCTTATGAGTATGCAAGGAAGATATGTGAAGTAACAGGCAATATGAATGCAATGTTGTCTATTTATACTAAGAATACAGTTATGTTCACCGACAAGGGTTATCATAAGTATGTAAACAGATTCTATGAAGAGAAATTTGTTATTCACAAGAAAGAGAATGATACGAGAAGAATGGCTAACCTTCTTCTTGGTATGGGGTACAATGCCATAATAGGTGAGAATTCGGATGAAGCCATGGAGTATTTTGGAAAAGCGATTGAAATACTTTATGATTTCAGACAGCCTGAGGCAATTGCTGAAGCCTTATACAATATGTCGATGAATTGTATATGTGAGCTTGATTATGAGAATGGAAGTATTTATCTCAATGCTATTTTTAGAATGCTTTTAAATCTTGGAATTGAAACTCTTCAGATTTGTAATTCATCTAAGTTAAACGGATTGCTGGCACTTTGTTATTACAGGCTTGGTAACGAATACAGAAGCTACACCTGTCTTAACAAGATGAAGATGACAATAAGCCATCTGCTTGATTTAGAAGATGAGTCAGCTTTGTATCAGTGGCATGAAGATTTGTTCCTTTATTATTTTGTTAACGGAATGCTTAAGATGGATAACGGTGAAGATGAAGAAGCTGTTTTACAGTTTAAGAAGGCGGAGTATCATTATGAAAGTTATCCGGGGGCTAAATTTTACTGTGTTGTGAATTTTACTACTGAATCGGTAAAATTATTCAGAAAAATTGGAGAATATGAAAAAGCAGAAGCTATCAGGAATAATGCTATTAAGTATTGTGAAGATAATGGATATATGAACAAGGCTGATCTGATTAAATGCATTTTAGAGGGGAAGGATTTAAGTGCAAATAAGAAGCGTGTTGATTCAATGCCTATTTCACTTGATGCAGTTATTGAGCTTTCACATATAGTAGGTAAAGAGAAAGAAGTTGACGAGAGAAAGAAGGATATCAACTTCCTTTCATCATGGCAGGAAATGCTATATCGTGATGATTACGATATAGGTGTCCTTGTAAGTAATGCTATGTCGACACTTCAGAATAATTTTAAGCTTGATAATATGCTGATGGTTGAAAAGAGTAGCGATGGAACAATTCATGAGTTGTTTAGAAATAACAATTTTGAGGTCAAGGGAAGTTATCAGGATATATTTGATTTCTTTGTCATATCGGGAAGAGAGTTTATTGCTCACAGAACAAAGAGAAGCTTTAAAGAGTACAAGAGAGTAGTTGGAGTGTTTGATGAGAGTAATATTGTAACAATGGTTGGTGTTCCAATCAATGAAGGTGATGAGGTAAGGGGGGGCTTTATTGGTGCAGTAAATATGCACAGCAATTTCAGAAGAAACAGAGTTTTGCTTAGCAATGACAATCTTGTAGTTATTAAGACTGCAATGATTCAGCTTTACAATTGCTTGGAACGAATCAAGAATAAGAAGAATATCGAAAGTATCAATGAGAGATTAAAAGAGATTGCCATAACGGACAACCTTACAGGATTATATAACAGGCAGGGATTTTCAAAAATGATTGAGGAGAAGACAGGAAAGGGTGTAGGTACCACTATTCTCTATGTCGATCTTGATAATTTTAAATACTATAATGATACATTTGGTCATGAAATTGGAGATTTGATTTTAGTCAATTTTGCAAGGATATTTAAGGACGTTATCAGAACAGAAGGTTATGCTGTAAGATATGGCGGTGATGAATTCTTAATTGTTCTTGATGGAGTTATGTCTGATAAAGCTGTTGATGTTGCTGAACGGATATATTCAACAATCAGTGATGGATTTGAAAAGGAAATAAGTATAATAACAAGACAGGATGTTCATATTCCAGACAACAAAAAAGTATCCTGCTCTATTGGTATTGCAACTACGGAGGGGGATAAGGAAGAAGATATTAATGAAGTGCTCAGAAAAGCAGATGAGGCATTGTATTTCATTAAGAGATATGAAAAAGGTCAGTATATGTTGTGGGAAGATGTTTAGAAATTGCTTTACAAGGATTGATTTTTTGTATATTATAGCAAAAGAGAAAAAAATGAGAAAGATAAGAGATTGTTATGAAACGTAGTGATTTTTTTTATGAATTACCTGAAGAACTTATAGCACAGGATCCGCTTGAGGACCGTTCAAGCTCAAGGTTGATGAAGATTAATCGTAAGACGGGGGAAATAACACATCATGTGTTCAAGGAGATAATAGAATATTTAAATCCGGGAGATTGTCTTGTGATTAACAACACAAAGGTTATTCCGGCAAGACTTTTTGGAATAAAAGAAGAGACTAATGCTAAGATTGAGATTCTTTTGCTTAAGAGAAGAGAAGATAATATATGGGAAGCACTGGTTAAACCCGGAAGAAAAGCAAAAGAAGGAACAGTTCTTGATTTTGGCGGTTTGATGAAGGGAACAGTTGTCGGTGTGGCGGAAGAAGGAAACAGACTTATAAGGTTTGAGTATGATGGGATTTTTGAGGAGATTCTTGATAAGCTTGGGCAGATGCCGCTTCCGCCTTATATTACGCACAGACTTGAAGATAAAAACAGATACCAGACGGTTTATGCTGTTCATGAAGGGTCTTCTGCTGCTCCTACTGCCGGATTACACTTTACAAAAGAACTACTACAGGCGATTAAGGACAAAGGTGTTGAGATTGCAAATGTAACGCTACATGTTGGTCTTGGCACTTTCAGACCGGTAAAGGCAGATGATATTTTAGACCATCATATGCATTCAGAATATTATCAGATTGAGCAATGTGAAGCAGATAAGATTAACAGAGCGAAGGAATCAGGAAACAGAGTTATTGCTGTTGGGACAACAAGTGTAAGAACTCTTGAGTCTGTTGCTGAGAATGGAAGGGTAAAGGAGAAAAGTGGTAATACTGAGATTTTTATTTATCCCGGATATGAGTTTAGGATTGTGGATGCATTAATTACAAATTTTCATTTGCCGGAATCTACACTCATTATGCTTGTATCGGCTTTTGCAGGTAAGGATAAGGTGATGGAAGCGTATAAGATGGCAGTTGAAGAGAGGTACAGATTTTTCAGTTTTGGAGATGCTATGTTTATAGAATAATCAATTGACGAAGGGAGTTTAAGGAATGCCAGAGAGAAGAAAATCTAAAAGAATTGATATTGATGTACAGATAATGCTAAATCATTTAACATCTGATGATAATCAGCACCAAAAAACAGAGGGCATTAAAGTTGATGTTGTGAATCTGTCAAAGGATGGTATGGCGTTTGTCTGTGAAAAAGAGTTGCAGATAAACACATTTTATGATGTTAATGTAGTGCTATGGACAAAGGAGACATTTCAGACGGTTATCGAGATAGTCAGAATCGAGGATAATGAAAACAATAAATTATATGGATGCAGATTTGTGGGAATACACCCTGCAGACCAGTTAAAGATTCAGATTTACGATATGGTACGTGAAGAAGAGTAAAAAAAGCGATGAAACAGATTTGCCTGTTTCATCGCTTTTTTTATCTGGATAATTGTTCTAAGTCACTATAGAAGGTTGGGTATGAAATATTTACAACGTCAGCTCCATTGATTGTGGTAGTACCTTCACTGTTGATGCCGGCGATTGCAAATGACATGGCTATTCTGTGGTCAAGGTTACTCTCGATTGTAGCACCTGTAAGAGTTCTGCCACCATTTATAATCATACCGTCATCAGTTCCAACTATGTCAGCACCCATAAGAGACAGATATTTAACCATCACGTCTATTCTGTTAGACTCTTTTACTTTTAACTCTTCTGCATTTTTAATAACAGTAGTGCCCTTGGCAAAACATGCCATCACTGCAATAACAGGTAATTCGTCGATAAGTGTAGGAATTATGGAACCACCAATCTCTATGCCGTTAAGGTTACTTGATTTAACAAGAATATCAGCGACATCCTCGCCAGCCTGTGTGCGCTTGTTAAGTAAAGTGATATCACCGCCCATGCTGGTTGCAACATTTAAGATTCCGTCACGTGTAGGGTTAATACCTACGTTTTTTATAAGTATTTCTGAATTAGGAGTAATAAGTCCTGCTACAATGAAATAAGCAGCAGAAGATATATCACCCGGAACAGATACTTTTGTGCCGTGCAAATCGTTCCCAGGGATGATAGTAGCAGTAGTACCGTTTGAAGTTATACTTGCACCAAAGTGTGAAAGCATAAGCTCTGAATGGTTTCTGCTAAGGAATGGTTCTGTAACTGAAGTCTCACCATCTGCGTAAAGACCTGCAAGTAAAATAGATGATTTAACCTGTGCGGAAGCAACGGGAGAATCGTAGTGAATACCATGTAATTTGGCACCTGTAATAATAAGAGGTGTACAATTATTGTTATTTTCACTGACAATATTCGCACCCATCATACTAAGCGGTTTGATAATACGGCTCATTGGGCGTTTTCTGATTGAAGCATCGCCATCTACTGTACATGTGAAGCTGGAACCTGCAAGTATACCGGACATAAGTCTTGTGGTAGTACCACTGTTTCCTACATCAAGTATGCCATCCGGCTGGCTTAAACCCTTAAGTCCTTTGCCGTGGATAGTAACTGTATGGGGGGTAACATCAATGTCTATGCCCATTTTTTTGAAACAACTGATAGTGGATAAGCAGTCAGCTCCCTGTAAAAAATTCGTAACCTCAGTTGTTCCGTTTGATATAGAGCCAAACATAACTGCTCTGTGTGAAATGGATTTGTCTCCCGGTATATTGATTTCTCCCTTAAGGGAAGTAGTTTTCTTAAATTCCATAATGTTAAAGCCTTTCTGGTCTGTTTTAAATTGAATCTCTGTAACTGCGACTATTTTCAAACATATCAAAGATATAGTCACTGTCATTATCTGCAAGATGATTTCTGACTGTTGACAGGTAGGTAATATATTTATCGATCAATTTGACGATGTTAGCTGAATTGGCAGAACAAATCTGCTGCCATACCTCAGGTGAAGATGATGCGATGCGAGTGATGTCTTTAAATCCACCTGCTGCCACAGTCTTCATTGTCTTACCAGAATCATCGTTATCTGCAACCATATTAACGAGGCAGGATGCGATGATATGAGGTACATGACTTATCGCCGCAACAACATAATCATGGTAATCGTAACCTATTACAATACTCTTAGCCCCCGTTTTGCTGATGAGGAAATTAAGCTTATCTATATCTGACTGCTTTGTCTTATCAGTAGTGGTTAATATATAATAAGCATTGTTGAGGAGTGTGGCACTTGAGCTCTCATACCTGGTCTTTTCAGAGCCTGCCATAGGATGACCGCCAATAAAATTTCCTTCAATACCAATCTCTTTTGCGGCTATGTGAATATTTCCCTTTACACTTCCGACATCAGTAAGAATACAATCAGGTTTGATATGTTCTTTGAGCTTTTCAAGATACATCACATTGTATTCAACAGGAGCACACAGGAAGATAAAATCACAGACAGAAAACTCTTCTCCCACATTATCAGCCGCTATATCAACAACTCCTTCAGCTATAGCCATGTTAAGAGGTTCCCTGCTTCTGTTGTGTGCGATAATTGTTGAATTTTTGAAATTTTGTTTTATTGATTTTGCAATTGACCCACCTATAAGTCCGATTCCTACAAATCCGACAGTAAAGTCACTTTCAGTGTTAATACTAGTCATAATTCCTCTTTTCATATTGCGTAATATGTAAAGATTTTACATTATTTAAAGATATGTGTCAACACTACAATGCGTTAAAGTGTAAAACAAAAATAATTGTGTTAAAAATTTGACAATCTTGAGTGGCTTATATATAATATTAGTAATACTAGGGTCAAGAGGTATATACACACATGAGTCTGCATAGAAGTGGGTGAAATACCTTGAGACTTGTACCCTGGAAAGATGTGTATAATAAGTCAAATAGGAAAAAAGAGGAAGGTGCCTACACATGAAAAGCGATATATCGGCAGCGGTTATAAAAAGACTGCCTAGATATTACAGATATTTAGGAGAACTATTAGAAAGCGGAGTTGAGAGAATATCATCCGGAGAGCTTAGCTCAAGGATGAAAGTTACTGCTTCACAGATTCGTCAGGATCTAAATAATTTTGGCGGATTTGGTCAGCAGGGATATGGATATAACGTAAAGTATTTATATGATGAGATTGCTAAGATACTTGGTATGGACAGACAACATAATATGATAATAATAGGAGCAGGAAATCTTGGTCAGGCTATAGCTAATTATAGCCATTTTGAAAAGAGAGGTTTTATTGTAAAAGCATTATTTGATTCAAACAGTGATTTATGGGGAAAAGAAATCAGGGGCGCAAAGATTTATGGACTTGATAATCTGGAGCGAATTGTAAAGGAATACGAGATAGATATGGCAGCAATTGCGATTCCGAAACAGTATGCAAGGCAGATAGCAAAACGTCTTGTGAATTGTGGGGTAAAAGCTTTTTGGAATTTTGCACATACAGATTTAGATTTGCCTGAAGGAACAATAGTTGAAAATGTACATTTGTCAGAAAGTTTGATGAGATTGTCATACAAGCTTACAAGTATGGAAGAGAAGTGATGAATATTGGCACGTAAAGAGAAGAGTATTTCACAGTCTGCAGGATATGAGAAGTTAATACACCAGAGAAAATTACCGTTGCTTACGCTTGATGCCGAGTGGCATGGTATTTTTCCGGAGGGAAGCAAACCTGCACATATTAAAAAAATTGAAGAAAGACTAAATAATGAAATAAAGAAACAGAGCAAGGTCAATTCGGAATTTAAAGAACTTAAGAAGCTTAAGCAGAATCTTATGTCAGGAATTGTCAATAATATGGACACGGCAAAGGATATAAAAAGCGAGAATTTAAGACTTAAGAAGATGGAAAAAAGCAAAAAGCTTATTGAGAATATCAATGTAAAGCTCTCAGATTGTGAGGAAAAACAATATACAATTCCTGAACAGATACGTGAAATTAATGAGCAGCTTATGTTGGCAACGGCTGAGAATTGTTATTCCAGAATTGTCAACAATGAAAGAGAACTTAAAGAACTTACAGAGTGGATTGATAAGACGAGGGTGGAGTTAAAGAAGCGTCTTTTGATAAAACAGGAGTTAGAAGAGATAAATGAAAAAATGTATCATTATCTGCATAATATGTTAGGTCCTGAATTTATGGAGGCGTTTGATTCAGACCATGAAAAGAATAAATAATTTGGAGGGTTTATGAAGAGAATTCTTACAGGAAAAGAAGCGAAAAGAGTAGATAAATATTCTATTGAAAAAATTGGAATCCCATCATTAGTGCTTATGGAAAGAGCGGCGGTTTCGGTTTGCAATGTTATTGGCAAAAATGTTGCAGACAAAAAAAGAGTTCTTGTAGTGTGTGGTAGTGGAAACAATGGTGCAGATGGTATTGCAGTTGCCAGAATTTTGAGTACATCAGGTTATGATGTAACAGTGCTTGAATGTTCAGACAAAGCTCACCGGACGAAGGATTACATATATCAGAGAGAACTATTAGAGTATTATGATGTGAAAACATATACGTTAAGCGATTTTGATTTTAATGACAATTATGAAATAATCATAGATGGAATATTTGGAATCGGATTGTCAAGACCGATTGAAGGAGAGCTTTTTGAACTTATAAAAAAGCTTAACTGTCTATCCGGTGTGAAGATTGCGATAGACTGTCCGTCAGGAGTTGACTGCAATAATGGCAAGATTCTTGGGATATCTTTTAATGCTGATATTACGGTTACTTTTGGCTCGGCAAAATATGGACTTTTATTGTATCCGGGAGCAGGATATTCAGGAGATGTTATTGTGGAGGATATTGGTTTTCCAGACGAAGCTTATAGAGATATAGAGAATATAACATATATGTCTGATGAATCATTGCTTGACAGGTTATATAAGAGAGAGCCTTATTCTAATAAGGGGACATATGGTAAGGTTGCAATAATAGCCGGCAGCAAAAATATGTGTGGTGCTGCTGTTATGGCGGCAAAGGCATGCTATGCAATGGGGGCAGGGGTTGTCAAGGTCATCACCTGTGAAGAAAATAGAGAAATAATTCAAAATCAGGTTCCGGAAGCGATAATTACAACATATGATAGTAATAGTATAGAGATGCTGGATGGAGATATAAAATGGGCTGATGCACTGCTTGTAGGACCAGGTATATCCACAGATGCCACGGCTGTGAATCTTTTGAAAAAAGTTCTGGACAGCGATAAACCAATGGTCATAGATGCAGATGCAATAAATATTCTTGCAATGGATGAGGAATTGCTTGAGAACATACGTGACAGGCAGATAATATTAACTCCTCATCTTGGGGAAATGTCCAGACTTACAAATATTTCTATAGATAATATTGCTGATGATATTGTTAATGTATGCAGAAATTTTGCTAAGGAATACGGAGTTGTATGTGTGCTTAAGGATGCGAGAACTGTAGTCAGTGATGGTTACGAGAGTATGATTAATACAGCGGGGAATAGTGGTATGGCGAAGGCCGGCTCAGGTGATGTGCTTGCGGGAATTATGGCAGCACTTTTAGCAAATACAAGTCAGACATTTGACTGTGGCTGTGTGGGAGTGTATATACATGCATGCGCAGGTGACATAGCACGGTCGGGAAAGGGTGAGTACTCTATGTCGGCTTTTGATACAATTGAGTGCATCAGTACTGTGACACGCTAAAAAGATAGAAATATATCGAAAAGATGTAACTGTTCAGAGCCAAGCAGATTTATCCGAAAAGAGCGATGAATGCTTGCATTCAAGAGCACTTTTTTGTATAAATCTATTTGGCGGATACGCCACACCAAGAAAACGACAGTTTTCGAGGTTGGCTCTGAACAGTTACGAAAAGATTAAATAATGTATGGAATACACACTTTGAAAAGTGGAAATAATATAACAAAAATATTTGGAGTGTGAATTTCGTTGAATATAAAAAGAGGAGATATATTTTATGCAGATTTAAGACCTGTTATAGGGTCAGAACAAGGTGGAATAAGACCGGTTTTAATAATACAGAATGATACAGGAAACAAGCATAGTCCTACCGTTATATGTTCCGCCATCACATCTAAGATGAACAAGGCAAAGCTTCCTACGCATATAGAACTAAATGCAAAGAGATGTGACCTTGCAAAGGATTCGGTTGTGTTATTAGAACAGTTAAGGACTATAGATAAAATAAGACTTAGAGAAAAGGTATGTCATTTGGATGATGAACTTATTAAAAGAGTAGATAAAGCACTACTTATTAGTCTCGACCTTAATACATAGCAGTTGACTAATATGTACGAAAATGATATATTTTTAAGGTTCAAAGGTTTTTTACAAAAAGGAGTAGATTTATGGATGGCGATAGTAGCCCGTATATAGGTTTGATAATATTTTTCGTTCTGCTTATAGTAAATGCAGTGATGTACGCGTTTAGCTCTGCTATTCAGAGTATAAGCATTAAGGCGATTGAGGAACATGAAGAGGAAGAAGAATACGATAAGAAGAAGCTAAACAAGCTCATACAGATAATTGACGCGCCTGATAAGTTTGTGTTGACTATTCATGTGATAACTTTGAGTATGTCTATGTTTGCAGGTGTGTACATAGTATTTAATCTGTCGAAGAATTTGCTTTGGCTTTGTGCCGGGGCATTTGTGAGTTTGTGGTTTATTATTACTTTTGGTGTGCTTGTTCCTAAGCGTCTTGGAAACAAGTATAAGGAAAAGTGTGCTTTCAAGCTATATAACATAGTGTATGCCGTGATGGTTCTTTTGACACCGGTTACATTTATTATCAGACTGGTAACAGGTATAGTTCTTAGAATGTTTGGAGTGGATCCAAATCAAATTGAGGACAGTGTTACAGAAGAAGATATAGTGAGCATGGTCAATGAAGGTCACGAGCAGGGAGTTTTGCTTGCAAGTGAGGCTGAGATGATCACTAATATTTTTGAGTATAGTGATAAGGAAGTTAAGGATATAATGACACACAGAACAGCTATAGTGGCTCTTGACGGAGATGTTGAGCTTGGAAGTGCTGTCGGGTATATGCTTAATGAGAATTATTCAAGATTTCCGGTGTATTATGGCGATATAGATAATATTGTGGGTATTGTTCATTTTAAGGATGCCGTTATGGCACACGAACAAAAAAGATACGACAACGTCAAGGTTAAAGATATAAAGACCATTGTAAGAAAAGCCGAATTCATACCGGAGACGAGAAATATTAATGATGTATTTAAAGAGATGCAAAAGCAAAAGACCCATATGCAGATTGTAATCGATGAATATGGTCAGACATCAGGTATTGTCACTATGGAAGATATTCTTGAGGAGATTGTGGGAAATATTCAGGATGAATACGACAATGAAGAAGAGAATATTGTCAGGGACAGAGATAATGAGTATATCATCAATGGTATGACAACTCTTGAGGAGATAAAAGACAGCCTGGGAATTGAAATAGATGAGGATGATTTTGATACAGTAAACGGCTATCTGATTTCAAAGCTTGACAGAATTCCGTCTGACAATGAAAGACCGGAAATAGTTGATGGAAAATATATTTTTAAAGTATTGGAGATAAAGAATAAAATGATTTCAAAAGTGCAGCTAAAAATTACTGCAGATGAAATATACGATGTAATATCAGAAGGTAAAGGAGAATAAAAATGTCAGGACATTCAAAATTTGCAAACATTAAGCATAAAAAGGAGAAAAACGATGCTGCTAAAGGTAAAATCTTTACAATTATCGGTAGAGAAATAGCAGTAGCTGTTAAAGAAGGCGGACCGGATCCGGCTAATAACAGCAAGCTCAGAGATGTAATCGCTAAGGCTAAGGCAAATAATATGCCTAATGATACGATTGACAGAGGTATTAAAAAGGCAGCAGGCGATGCGAATTCTGTTAACTATGTGACAGTAACATACGAAGGATATGGACCAAATGGTACAGCTATAATTGTTGATGCATTAACAGATAACAAGAACAGAACAGCTTCTAACGTGAGAAATGCTTTTACAAAAGGTAATGGTAATGTTGGAACACCGGGCTGTGTATCGTTTATGTTTGACAAGAAGGGTCAGATTATCATAGCTAAGGAAGAATATGATGGAGATGCAGATGACCTAATGATGACAGCACTTGATGCAGGTGCAGAAGATTTCATTGAAGAAGATGACAGTTTTGAAGTGATAACAGATCCGGATGATTTCAGTGCAGTAAGAGAAGCGTTAGAGGCAGCAGGAATTGCTATGGCTTCTGCAGAAGTGACAATGATTCCGCAGACATGGGTTGAACTTACAGATGAAAATGACATTAAGAAGATGAACAAGCTTTTAGATCTTCTTGATGAGGATGATGATGTACAGGCTGTATATCATAACTGGGACGAATAAGAATTAGATATTTTCTGAGAGGTGCATAGATATAATAGTCTATGTGCCTCTTTTTGTGTCAGCTGTTTGTAAACAGATTGCTGTTTGGAAGTGTATGTGATAGAATACGGTTGAAGGATACACATGAAGTGGACGATGATTATGGAAAGAATAACTGATATTTTCGCACGTGTTGACTCTGAACAGTAACGCGTACTTTGTATAAAACGGAGGTAAGAGGTATGGGTGTATATTTTAATCCAAGTAATGAAAGCTTTACAAAAGATAGAAATTATAAAATATATATAGATAAAACAGGATTGTTGGAGTACTTGAATGAATCCCTTGGAACTCCAAAAAATTGTATTGCGTTAAGTCATGCCAGACGTTTTGGTAAATCCCACGCAGCGGGAATGATTGATGCATATTACAGTCTTGGATATGATGCAGATAGAAAGAGTGCATATATTCCGAACTACGAGGTTGCAACAGCATTTGAGGCAGCCCTGCAGATTGGTGAGTGGAAGGATATAGCTAAGATTATTTCAAGATGTGATGAATTGCTGTTTGCTACAATAAATTATGACGCAGAAGAGAAATCGCCTACGCGAATTTCTCTTCGCGGTGTCTGCGCAAAAAAATTTCTCCGACATGGAGAATAGAATAAAAAAAGGCTTTTATATTGACTTATTTATTTGTAAAAAATTCCGATATATATAACGGATATTTATGCGAATAATTCAATAAAAGAAAAGGTGTGAACGAATGAATAGATTAATTAAAAATACTAAATTTGCTTTACTTGCGTTTATTGCAGTGATGTGTAGCTTTATTGCAGTAGGTGTAACGACGGCGGCGACATTTAACTTGGATATTACAGGATTAAACAGTGATAATAATGCTACATACACTGTTGGTGAAGACCATACATGGACTGCTGTAGCGTATGCTGATGGTCAACAGATGACACTTGACTCTAATTCAAAGATTACATGGACCAGTTCTAATCCAAGTGTTGTTTCTGTAAGTAATGTTATTACACAGGGGAATGCAACATCAGCTAAGATTAAAGCTGAGGGTGCAGGTAGGGCGGTTGTAACTGCAATATTTAGTGGCTTTGATAGCGACGGAAATCCGGCGACATTCACAGCTACAAGGAATATTAATGTGACGTTGGAGATTACAAATGCACCTGATTATGTATTTGAAGATACAGATGTGAATTATCAGGTGTTTACAAACTCTAAAGAAGAGCTTATATGGGAAACTGCCAATGAAAGAGTAGCGACTGTGACAGCAGGTAGTGATGGAACAGGAATTATTTCGTTCATGGGTGGTGGTCTTACAACAATTACAGCGAAGACGAAGGATGGAAGCCAGAGACAGTCATTCGAGGTTGTGGTTAACGCAAAATTCACAGAGAGAAATTCGGATGTGGCTATTCCTTACAATCAGGAGTACAAGCTTAATACCAATGCAGGTGGTGACTGTTATTTTGAAACAGCCAATGCTGACATAGTTGATGTAACGGCTAAAGGAGTTGCAAGAGGTGTGTCTGCCGGTATTACAACACTTACAGTGGCGGCTGTACCAAAGTCAAACCCGTGGTATTCAAAGGTAGAAAAGAGAACGCTTAATGTTCATGTAGATTTTGATATTTTGGAAAATACAAAGAATATTGGCGTAGGTGATAAATTAAATCTTAATACGACAATCTCAGACGAATATAGAGATTCTGTTACCTGGGGCTCAAGTGACCAGAGTGTAGCTGAGATAAAAATAGAAAATGGTGTAGTATATCTCGTTGGTAAGAAAAAGGGTACTGTGACAGTAAGAGCAAGTATTTTTGGTAAAGATGATATTTTTGGAACTACAACTACACAGATAGCTGAGATTACAGTTAACGTAATTGACACTTTTTCATTAAGCATTACAGAAAAGACAATAAATGCTGAAGAAGAATTTAGCCTTGAGGCAATTGTAACTGAGCAGTATGAGGATATTTTGTGGGAATCCAGTGATGAATCTGTTGCGAAAATAGAAATCGATAAAAAGGATAATAAGAAGGCTGTGGTTAAAACACTTAAAAAGGGCGAAGTCATAATCACTGCTTCGCAGGTTATTGACGGCATAGTAACAAAAACAGCAGAGTGTAAGGTTACAGTTACGCAGCCTGTTATAGATATCAGTATTTTTGAGAAGGATCTCGAGCTTACAATTGGACAGAGAACAAGACTTAATGCTGTATTTGAACCATCACGTCCTGACAATATGGAAGTAATCTGGTATTCAAATGACGAGAGAATTATCACAGTAGACCAGGATGGTGTTGTTACTGCTGTCGGAAGCGGTAAGACATATGTAAATCTTATCACCAAAGATGGAATTAAGGTGGCTTCATGTCAGATTACTGTAAGTGATTATGTAACAGGAATCACTCTTAGTGAGACAAGTGTTATAGAATCACTTTCAAGAGGTGGATACAACTTATTTGCAAAGGTTTCACCATTATCAGATGATGGAATTACAACAGCAGATGGAGTTAACGGAAGAGTAATCTGGGAATCGACAGATGACAGTATTGCTTCAGTTGACGAATATGGTAATGTAACCTTTGAGGCGGCAGGTCACGTTACTATCATTGCAACAACAGTAGGTCTTTCAAAGAATATGATGAACCTTACTGCAAAATGTAATTTTATAATTACACAGCCGGTTGAGGGTATTTCACTTGATTATGATGAAGAGACACTTAAGGTTGGAGAAATGCTTACGATCACTGCAGAGATAGAACCGGAAGATGCATATAACAAGACGATAGACTGGGAAACACTTAACGAAGATATCGTAACAGTTGACGGAAGTGCGAATATTGGTAAAGTAAAGGCAGTCTCGCCGGGACTTGGATATATCAGAGCTATTACTGAAGATGGTAATTTTGACGCATGGTGTATTTTGCATGTATATCAGCCGGTAACAAATATGAGATTTCAAAAGGGTGATTACACAGTTACTGAAGGTGAGGATTTAAAGCTTGCAAAAGAGCTTACCATAACTCCTAAAAATGCAACTGACTATACTATTAAGTGGTCTAGTGATAATCCATCAGTGGCAAAAGTAGATGGTGATGGAGTTGTAACCGGTCTGAAGCAAGGCACAACAATTATTACTGTTACCTGCTCAAATGATATATCAGATAACGAAGAGGATGTTATTATAAGACAGTGTAGTGTAAAAGTATTGCCAAAAATTAAAGCTTTTACAATTAATAAATCGAGCGCTACAATATATACAGGAAGATCATTTACACTCAAAACCTCTGTTACACCAAAAGGGATAAAAGGATTAAAAATCATTTTTTCATCAAGTAATCCGGATGTGGCAACAGTAGATGAATTTGGAGTTGTTAAGGGTGTATCAAGGGGAAGAACAAGAATCACTGCAGTAATCGAAGGATACGAAGAAGATTTTAAACAGGTATGTATTGTGACAGTAAAACAGAGAGTTACCACAGTTAGGCTGACGGCAAGTAATCACTACATCAATAAGGGCAGAACGAAACAAATGAAATATAGCGTTGGTCCGTCAAATGCTAATAGTAAGAGATTACAGTGGTGGACAACTAATACTAAGGTATTAAAAGTAAATCAGAGAGGTCTTGTAAAAGCAGTTGGTAAACCGGGACAGTCAGCATATGTATATTGTATGTCGTCTGATGGAAGTAATATCCGAAAAAAATATAAGCTTAAGGTAATTAATCCTGTTAAGAAGATTTCGATTAAGCCTGGTAGAATTTCTATTTTTGAAGGAAAGACAAAACAGTTAAAAGCTGTGGTTAGTCCAAGTAATGCGACTATCAGAGGTGTTAAATGGACTTCTACCAATCCGGAAGTTGCAACTGTTGATATTGACGGTGAGATAACTGCTGTATCAGAAGGTCAGTGTAAGATATATGCAACTTCAAGAGATGGAAACAGAGTACAGGGATACGCAAAAGTCTATGTTAAAAAGGGCGTTCCTGCAACTGCAGTGAAGATTAATTCATCAAAGATAACTATGCTTAGCGGTCAGACCAGAAAGCTTGCGGCAAAGATAATTCCTACAAACGCAACCGAGAAGCTTTCATGGTACTCGACAGATACATCCGTAGCTACTGTCACAAAGGATGGAAAGGTGGTTGCAAAGGGACAGGGACAGGTAGAGATATATGCTGTTTCATCCATATCGAATGTTGAGACAAGCTGTATAGTAACTGTACTTGCACTCAATTCATCAAAGATAGTGCTTGAACAGTATGATACATTTGATTTAGATGTATTTGGCTCGACAGAAAAGATTAGCTGGTATACAAGTAACAACAGAGTTGCAACAGTAAGCTCTTCAGGTAAGGTCACAGCCAAGATGGCAGGCTTTGCAACTATTACTGCAAAAGTAAATGGAAAGACGTTGTATTGTAAAGTTCAAGTAACGACTATGAAAAGACAATGATATGTGATATAATAGTCAAATGTGCAAAGGAGGAATGAATATAATGTTCTGCGTAAAATACGGAATTGCATTATCAAAAGAGCAAGAAATACAAGAGAAACAGGAGACTGTTACTGAGGTTATGGAAGAAGAAAATACTGAAGCTATGGATGAAACTTTTTGTGAAGAAGAGGTTAAAGAAACCGTTGATGAAGCGAATGAAGATACGAATATAAATGATATGCCAAAAGAAGAAACGATTGTAAGTAATGTAGCTGCTACGCCTGTTAGTGAACCGGTTGCAAGGAAGATACGTGGTTTTGGCGGTATTAAGTTTTCGTTATCATTTCTGATGATTATATTTACAGTATTATCAGCAGCTACCATGCTTGTTGATATGTTTATTGTTCATTATGAGAAATCAGCAGCTAATGAATATGATCACTTTGATTATATTAGAGGCACAGATATTTTTAAAATGTTGAATGAGTTTGGAAATGTCAGCGAAAATATTAAGATATTTACTATCGTATCAATTGTATGTATGCTTCTTGTAACAGCAATTGCTTTAGTACAGTTATTTGTAATATTGCTGTGGAGAACAAAAGGCGGCTATGTATTTGTTATGCTTATGTCTTTGTTCACAATAGCAATTGAAGTCTTTATGACAGTAGTATTTTACAACAATTATATTGTAGAGCAGTATGATGCAGTCGGACTTGTAGGTTATGGTCCTGTTATAGCGGCAGTACTTAATTTATCTGTTATAATATTGGCATCAGTATGTAGAAAAGTTACAAAATTAAACTCTAGACTTAATAAATAAGGAGGAGACTGTATGAAATGCAGTAAATGTGGGGAAATATGCAGTGAAAAGCAGGCAGTCTGTATGAAGTGTGGAAACCCTATACAGGTAATTCCTGATTTGAATCTTATCGAAGAGGAATTAGCAAACAGTGTTTTAGAATTGATGGATTCTGATGAAGATTTTGAGGATTCAAAGACAGAAGATAATAATGATAATGGTAATACAAAAGTATTTAACAGGAGTGATGATGATTATTTGAGAGATACGGCAGTTAATCTTGATATTACCATTCCTGACATAAAGGACGAAAGCCTTGAGTATCTTGAGATGGCAAGCAGATACAATCATAATCAGGAAAGACCAAAAAAAGTTCAGAAAAATGACGAATATCAGGTGAATGCATTAAAGCCGAACAAAGTTAATGGCAACAGAAAACCTGATGAGAAGAACAAAAAAATCAAAATAATCGTAGCATCCTGTGTGGCAGCTATTATTGTTGCCGGGGCTGTGGCAGGAGTGTATTTCCTTAAGAAGGGTGCGGCTCAAAAAGATGATTTTAATTCAGTGTATACAAAAGGTGTAGAATATTACACTTCAAAGGATTATGATATGGCGATTGACAGCTTTCAGAATGCCATTCATCTTGCGAAAACAGTAGAAGACGAGAAAAAGGCGAATAAGTCGCTGTACGATACTTATATGAAGAAGGGGGTAAAGAATCTTTCACAATCAGAGATTGAAGAATGTATAGATATTCTTAAAGAATTAATAAAGCTTGATGGTGATAACTTAGAGTATTATAAGACAATTATAAAGCTTTACGAGAAAGCGGATATGCAGGAAGAACTTGAAGCTTATAAAGAATCACTGATGAATACTCCGATAGGCAAAAAGCTTGGTATATCCAGTGTTACTCCACCAGAATTTTCTGTTGAGCAAGGTGAATACAACAGATATATAAGTGTCGAGATTATCTACGAGGAAGGACTTACTGCTTACTACACAACAGATGGTTCGACTCCAAGTGAAAAGAGTCAGTTGTATGAAGGTCCAATTGAGATAAAGGAACAGGGAGAGACTGTGATAAAAGCAGTTACACTTAATGATAAGAATGAAAAAAGTGCTGTTTCTACTGCAAAATACGAAATAAAGCTTGAATCAATTGAGGCGCCAAAGGTGACACCTGACAGCGGCACATATACAGAGCCTACAAAGATTGAAGTAGAAGTGCCGGATGGTATGAAAGCATATTATACAATTGATGAATATGGTAAGACTCCTGATACGGAATCAGAAGAATACACAGGACCTATTGATATGCCAAGAGGTAAAAATGTATTCTCTGTAATTCTTGTAGATGAGTCAGGTATGTGCAGTGACATTACTGAGAATATTTACAAGTATAATGTTGACAGAAGATACAATTATGATGATGCGTTATCTTTACTCAAAGAGAAATTAAAGTATGAGCATATTATTGTAGACTTGTCAGGAAATATGCCTGATGATAAATATTTAGAATTTTCGTATTCAGAGATTGCAATTATTGAAAATGACGAATATTATATAATTGAGTGCAATGAGAAGAACTCAGACGGAAAAACAATTGATACTTACATTTACGGGGTGGATACAGTGACAGGTGATGTTAAGAGTATACGTCTTGTAGATGAAGAATATAAAGTAAATTAAAAAAAGGTAAGGTGAAGTTATGTACAAAATTTTGAAAGCTAAAGAGCTTACAAACAACATCTATCTTATGGATGTTGAAGCTCCAAGAGTAGCTAAGTCATGTAAGCCGGGACAGTTTATCATCGCAAAGATGGACGAGGTAGGAGAGCGTATTCCGCTTACAATTTGTGATTACGACAAAGAAGCCGGAACAATTACAATCGTGTTCCAGACTGTCGGAGCATCAACAGAGAAGATGGCAACATTAAAGGAAGGAGATTATTTCAGAGATTTTACAGGTCCTTTAGGTGAGCCTTCAGAATTCGTTCATGAAGATATCGAAGATCTTAAGAAGAAGAAAATGCTTTTCGTAGCAGGCGGTGTTGGAACAGCTCCTGTATATCCACAGGTTAAATGGCTTCATAACAATGGTATTGATTGTGATGTTATCGTGGGTGCAAAGACAAAAGATCTCCTCATCTTAGAAGAAGAGATGAAGGCAGTAGCAGGAAATCTTTATGTTGCAACAGATGATGGTTCATACGGATTCAAAGGTATGGTTACAGAGGTAATCAAGGATCTTGTTAACAACAAGGGTAACAAATATGATGTATGTGTAGCAATCGGACCAATGATCATGATGAAGTTTGTATCATTATTGACAAAAGAGCTTGGAATTAAGACAATTGTAAGTCTTAACCCAATTATGGTAGATGGTACAGGTATGTGTGGTGCATGTAGAGTAAGCGTTGGCGGAGAGGTTAAGTTTGCATGTGTTGATGGACCGGAATTTGACGGACATCTTGTAAACTTTGATGAGGCTATGAAGCGTCAGCAGATGTACAAGACAGAAGAAGGTAGAGCATTACTCAAGCTTCGTGAAGGAAACACACATAAAGGTCATGATGGAAAAGGCTGCGGAGGTGACAAATAATGGACGTATTAAAGAAAGTACCTGTAAGAGAACAGGATCCTAAGGTGAGAGCTACAAACTTTGATGAAGTTTGTCTTGGATATAATATGGAGGAAGCACAGGAAGAAGCCAGCAGATGTCTTAAGTGTAAGAATGCACAGTGTATGAAGGGATGTCCTGTTTCTATTGAGATTCCTGCATTCATCAAAGAAATCGAAGAAGGAAATATTGAAGAGGCAGCTAAGGTTATCGCTCGTTCTTCAGCACTTCCTGCTGTATGCGGACGTGTCTGTCCACAGGAAAGCCAGTGTGAAGGAAAATGTATCAGAGGTATCAAGGGAGAACCTATCTCAATAGGTAAGCTTGAAAGATTTGTTGCTGACTGGTCAAGAGAGAACGGTGTAGAACCTGAAAAGGCAGAATCAATGAACGGCAAGAAGGTTGCAGTAATTGGTTCAGGTCCTGCAGGTCTTACATGTGCCGGTGATTTGGCAAAGCTTGGTTATGAAGTTACTATTTTCGAAGCACTTCATGAAGCAGGTGGTGTGTTAGTATATGGTATCCCTGAATTCCGTTTACCAAAGGAAACAGTTGTTAAACATGAAATCGAAAACGTTAAGAAATTAGGCGTTAAAATTGAAACAAACGTTGTAATCGGTAAGTCTACAACTATTGATGAATTATTATCAGAAGAAGGCTTTGATGCTGTATTCGTAGGTTCAGGTGCCGGACTTCCAAAATTCATGGGAATTCCTGGAGAAAATGCAAATGGTGTATTCTCTGCAAATGAATATCTGACAAGAAATAATCTTATGAAAGCATTCAAGGAAGATTATGATACTCCAATCGTAGGTGGCAAGAAGGTAGCAGTTGTCGGCGGTGGAAACGTGGCAATGGATGCTGCAAGAACTGCTTTAAGACTTGGTGCAGAAGTACATATCGTGTACAGAAGAAGTGAAGAAGAGCTTCCTGCCAGAGTTGAAGAAGTACATCACGCAAAAGAAGAAGGAGTTATTTTTGATCTTCTTACTAACCCGACAGAAATCCTTGTGGATGAGAATGGCTGGGTTAAGGGTATGAAGTGCGTTAAGATGGAACTCGGTGAAGCAGATGCTTCAGGAAGAAGACGTCCTGTAGAAGTTGCAGGTTCAGAGTTTGAAATGGAACTTGATACAGTTATTATGTCACTTGGTACATCACCAAATCCACTTATTTCTTCTACAACAGAGGGTCTTGAGGTTAACAAGTGGAAATGTATCATTGCAGAAGAAGCTAACGGCAAGACAACAAAAGAAGGTGTTTACGCCGGTGGTGATGCTGTTACAGGTGCTGCTACAGTTATCCTTGCTATGGAAGCTGGTAAGGCAGGAGCAAGAGGTATCCACGAATATCTTTCAAACAAATAAATTATGCAGAAAATCAAAATAGTATGCGTAGGTAAAATAAAAGAAAAGTTCTACACTATGGCAGTTGATGAATATGTAAAACGATTATCAAGATACTGTAAGCTTGAGATTGTTGAACTGCCGGATGAGAAAACACCTGATAATGCATCAGACACAGTCAATGATATGATAAAGAAAACAGAAGCAGACAAGATTCTTAAAAATATTAAAGATGATGCATATGTCATCACTCTTGAAATATTGGGAAAGATGCTTGATTCTGTAGAAATGTCAAAGAAGCTTGACAGGCTGGCGATAGAAGGTGCAGGAGAAATAATATTTGTAATCGGTGGTTCGCTTGGACTCCACGAAAGTGTCAGCAGGAGAGCTGATTACAAACTGAGTTTTTCAAAAATGACTTTTCCACATCAGCTTATGAGAGTGATTCTGTTAGAACAGATATACAGAGCGTATAGAATAAGTTCTAATGAACCGTATCATAAGTAGTTCTAATAACTAAATACGAACATATAGTAGTACCATAAGGAGGTTGTCTTTATGGTACTATTTTTATTGCCTGAAAAAATGAGAAACTTGGTTTTATGTAACTACAATGAATCGGAAATAGAAGAGATAAGACTAAGAATAGGAAAAAAACTAATGATAAAAACAGACAAGTTATGTGAGCTACTGGAATATACAGTTGATGAGGAAGATATCAAAATTACAATGCAGCATGCATCGAATTATTCAGTATATGCATATGAGGAGGAATTAAGACAGGGGTTTATTACTGTCAAGGGAGGACACAGGATAGGACTAAGCGGACAGGTGGTATTAGAAAAAGGTAAAATAAAAACTATGAAAAATGTGACCTCACTAAATATAAGAGTGGCACATGACGTAAAAGGATGTTCAGACAATCTGATTGATAATCTGATAAAAGATAACAGAGTATTGAACACGCTTATAATATCTCCGCCAGGCTTTGGAAAAACCACTTTGTTGAGAGATATCATATACAAAATTTCCGGAATGAGAAAAAATGTATCAGTTGTTGATGAGAGAGGAGAGATTGCTGCCTGCTACAATGGTGTACCACAAATAGATATAGGTCAGTGTTGTGATGTTATGGACGGGGGGACAAAAAGTGAAGGACTGATAATGATGATTAGAAGTATGGGACCTGATGTGCTGGCTGTAGATGAGATAGGAAGTGACTTAGATATCAGTGCTATAGAAAAAGGTCTTGGCAGTGGCTGTTCAGTCATATCCAGTGTGCACGGTAAAGGGATAGAGGATGTGGTTCGTAATCCTGTAATAAAAAACAGTATTTTTGACAGGTATATTGTAATAAAAAAAGAGAGGGGAAAAAGGTTATTTAAAATGTATGATGAAGCATTCAGGGAATTGGAGGTATAAATGTGTTAAAAATATTTGGAGCAGTTCTTTTGATATTTTCAACAAGCAAGGTAGGAATGAACGTGGCTTCATCTGTAGAAAAAAGAATAGACGAATTAAGAGAACTTAGAAAAATTATGATTCTTTTAATGGGGGAGATTGATTACGATATGTCCTGTTCCTGGCAGGCCTTTATGAATATTTCTGATAAAGTGAGTGAGCCCTACAGGGAATTTTTAAAAAGGGTATCTAAAGAAGCAGAGGAAATGAAGGAAGATTCTTTCGCAAAAATATGGGAAAAGCATTTAGATGTTGTGGGGAAGAAAATAAAAGACGAAGAGGATGTAAAAAGGTTTAAGGATTTTGGACATGACTTTGGTTATAAGCATAAAGAGGTTCAGATTTCAGCAATTAAGATGTACATAAATGAATTGGATATAAAAATAGAGGAACTGAGAAAAGATGTAAATGCCAAGATGAGAATATATAGAATGCTTGGCGTGATGACTGGCATTTTCTTAGTAATATTATTGGTATAAAGGTTGGGAAAGATATGGATGTAAATCTGATATTCAAAATAGCAGCAGTAGGAATTCTGGTATCAGTAATAAGCCAGGTGTTAAAGCATAGCGGAAGAGAAGAACACGCATTTCTTACAAGTCTTGCCGGTCTGATATTAGTGCTGTACTGGATTGTCCCATATATATATGAGCTGTTTGAAACAATAAAAAAACTGTTTATGTTGTGACGCAAAGCGTCTGCGGAATGTGGAGGACAGTGTGGGAATAATAAACATATGTATAATTGCTATGGCCGGCGTTATGCTGTCGCTGCTTATTAAAAATATTAAGCCCGAAACAGCTATGCTCTTATCAATAGCGGTTGGAATAATAATAATTATGAATTCTGTATCAGTGCTTTCAGAAATAGTCAAGGAAATAAATAATATGGCAGAATACATAGGTGTTGAGAAAAAGTATATCGTGTTGCTTTTGAAGATGACAGGAATTGCTTATGCGAAGGAATTTGCGTGTGATATATGCAAGGATTGTGGTCATAGTGCAATCGCTTCACAGGTGGAGGTCTTCTCTAAGATTGCAATAATGGCAATCAGTATTCCTGTTATAAAAAATTTGATGGAAATGGTAGAGTTGATTCTTTAAAATGAAAAAAAATATATTTATAATACTGGTAATTGCAGCGTCAATAATTATGTCACTGACGGTTTTTGCAGAAGAGGATTTGTCAGAATATGGAATAAATGATATTCAGGAATACTTGGATGAAAACAATAAAGATATAAATATAAGTCAAATGGCCGGTGAACTTATGAGTGGAAAATCAAAGAACGTATTTAGGGAACTTTTCTCGTATTATCTGAAAAAAGATTTGAAGGAAGTGATTTTTGATAAGAAGATGATAGTGAAAATAATAATGCTTACATTTGTGTCATCTCTTCTTTGTAATTTTACTGATATGTTCAGATCAAGACAACTAAGTGATGTCACTTTTTATGTGATTTATCTGATGATAACAAGTCTTTTGTTTAGCGGCTTTTATGTGGCCGGAAGTGTTGCGGAGGAGATGGTTAAGTCAGTATGTAATTTTGTAAAAATACTGATTCCGTCATTTGCGATGGCGGTAGGAGCTACCGGAAATATAAGCGCGGCCACAGGAACATATGAAATAATGTTTGCGAGTTTATATCTGATAAGCTATTTGTATCTTAAAATTTTGATAAAGCTGGTAAAAGTGTACGTGGTTCTATGTCTTATAAACAATATATTTTCTGAGGATTTATTATCTAAGACGACAGAACTGATAAGGTGGGTGATAAAGTGGGTAAACAGGGTACTTATAGGACTTGTGATAGGTGTCAATACGGTTCAGAGTATCATAATAAATACAGCGGACACTGTACGGGTAAATGGAGTATGCAAGCTTATCACACTTTTTCCGGGAGTGGGAAGCAGTGCAAAAACAGTTGCTGAAGTATTGGTGGGTTCAGGTGCTGTAATCAAAAACACAATTGGACTTGTTGGGATGATAGTGCTGATTGTTGTAGCATTTATACCACTTGCAAAAATGTTCAGTTTTTCATTTATGTACAAGCTTACCCAGGCGATAATACAGCCTGTTGCAGACAAAAGAATATTAAAATCAATAGAGGGAGCATACGAAGGAGTATCGCTGCTTATAAATATTATGTTTGGAACAGTAATAGTTTTCTTCATATCAATAGTGATAATATGTATGTCCACAAATGGAGGTCTGTGATAATGGAATTCATAGCAAGAATTACCGGTTTTATGTTGATATCCTCAGTGTTTTTTAACATACTTCCTGAAAACAGTATAAAGAGTTATGTTAAGAGAGCCTCTGGATTTATCATGATAATAATAATACTTGGAGGTATAAGAGATAAAATTTCAATAGACAGTGAGTATTTGAAATTTGAAATAATAGAAGATGAAGAGAATATGGAGAGAAATATTACAGAACAAGGTGTGAAAAGAATGGTTAAAATGGGACTTGAAAATAGTAACATAAAATGTGAAAATATAAGGCTTGTTTTTTTTAATAATGAGGTCAGAAAAATAGTTATAGATACAGATAGAGAGGGGAAAAATAGAGAAGAAGAGATAGAAAAAATAGTTGCTTCGTTGATTATGATAGAAGTTGATATTGAGGTGAAAGAGTAAAATGAACTTTGATTCAAAGAAAATTGTAAAATATATGAAGGAGAATCAGAAGCTTATTGTAATGGCACTTATAGGTATTCTTTTGCTCGTGTTTTCATATACACCAAAGAGTGAGCAAAAGACAAAAGAAGCTATAGATGTAAGTGAACAGAATCAGACAGATTATAAAGAGGAGACAGAGGAGAGAATTAAGGAAATGGTATTAGGTGTTGCCGGTGTGAAAAGTGCGAAAGTGATGATTACATATGAGTCAGGGAGTGAAAAGGTGGTGCTTAGGGATAATCCCTATGAAATAAGCGAGTCATCCGAAAAGGAAGGGGACAAAGAGAGGAAGGAGAAGGTGAACAAATACTCAGAAAATACAGTTATTTTTAATAACGGGAGTGATACAAATCCTTATGTGATAAAAGAAATAGAGCCGAAGGTCAGTGGGATTGCAATTGTATATGAAGGAGATAACAGCGAAATAACAAAATATAATATAACCTATATGATACAGGCATTATTTGATATTGAAATACATAAGATATCAGTAATAGGATGTTAGTGATATATGGAGGAGTATATGAAATTAAAAACAAAGAAATCTAAAAAGAATCAAATAATTGTGACAATGCTTGCAGTAATGATGGCAGTAGCGGGGTATTTAAATTACACACAAAAAAATGATGTAAAATTATCAAAAACTGCAAACAAAGATAAAAGTGTAAATGCCACTGTTACTAAAAAAGAAAAAACTACAGAACCGGGTGAGGCAGTATACACAAATGCGAAGGTGTCTTCATACATAGCCAGTGCAACGCTTAAAAGAGAGCAGGCAAGGTCAAAGACAAAAGAGTCTTTAATGGAAATTGTAAACAGCAAAAATGTAACTGAGAAGCAGAGAAATGAAGCAATTGATAAGATTATGAAGCTTACTGAAATGGCTCAGATGGAGGTTAAAGCGGAAGATATTCTTAAGGCAGATGGCTATGAAAATGTAATTGTCAATATATCTGAAAATGGTGTTGATGTTGTTATGGATATGAAGGATGTTGATGATGCTATGAGAGCACAGGTGGAGGATGTTGTAAAAAGGACATCGGGCTACTCTATAGATAAGATAGTAATTACTCCTCTTAGTGAAAATTAGTTGCATTTATTATATGGTTTGGTATAATAACATTAGGATTTTTTGATACTAGGAGGTACTGTAAGTGGAAGATTTAAATATGAGATATTCAACATGTGAGGATAAAAATATAGGTTCGGTTCATATAGCAGATGATGTGGTTGCAATAATCGCAGGACTTGCGGCAACAGAAGTTGAAGGCGTAAAGGCTATGGCAGGTAACATTACTAATGAATTAGTTGCTAAGCTTGGAATGAAGAACTTATCAAAAGGCGTGAACGTGACAGTGGAGAATGGCATTGTTGATGTTAATCTTTCTTTGATTTTATCATATGGATGTGCTATTCCTGTTGTGAGCAGGGCAGTTCAGGAAAGAGTAAAGAATTCAGTAGAGAATATGACAGGTTTGGAAGTTAAGACTGTTAATGTAAGAATAGCCAATGTCGATATGGAGAACAATTAATTTTAGGAGAATTTATTAATGACCAGAAGAGAGTTAAGAGAAAATACTTTTGTATTACTTTTTAGAACAGATTTTCATAATGAGGAAGAATTGCCGGAACAGTATGAGATGTTTTTTGATACAATGGCATTTTCTATGGAGCAGGCAGACAGAACATATGTAGAGGATAAAGTTAATAATATATGCCGATACAAGAAACAGTTCGACGATGAGATTGGGTCAGTATCAGAGACTTGGGAAGTTAGCAGAATAGATAAGGTTACGCTTAATATTTTGCGTCTTGCTTTATATGAGATGGAATACGATGATACAATCCCTGTAAAGGTATCAATCAACGAAGCGATAGAATTAGCCAAGAAATTTGGTCCGGACGATGCCTCAGCATTTGTTAACGGTATACTTGGCAAGCTTGCGAAATAATTTGGAGATTAGTATGGGAGCAAGTGTATATACTGTAGGCCAGGTTAATTCGTATATTAAGAATATGTTCAATGAAGATTTTGCCCTGAATAATATTGGTATTAAAGGTGAGGTGTCGAACTGTAAATATCATTCATCAGGGCACATTTATTTTTCATTAAAAGATAAAACAGGTGTAATTGCCTGTGTTATGTTTGCGGGAAACAGAAAAGGTCTTAATTTTTCAATGAAGGAAGGCCAGAAAATAATAGTGTTTGGAACTATAGGCGTGTACGAACGTGATGGCAAATACCAGATGTATGCCAAAGAGATAACACTAGATGGTATGGGTGACCTTTATCAAAAATACGAAGAACTTAAGAAGAATCTTGAAGAGATGGGCATGTTTTCTGATATTTACAAGAAGCCTGTTCCAAGGTATGCCGGTAAGATTGGTATTGTAACAGCCGAAACAGGAGCTGCAATACAGGATATAATTAATATATCTAAGAGGAGAAACCCATACGTAAAATTATATCTGTATCCGGCAATTGTTCAGGGGCAAGAGGCAAAGTACAGTATTGTAAATGGGATAAACTGTCTTGATTCGATGAATCTTGATGTGATAATAGTAGGAAGAGGCGGTGGCTCAATAGAAGACTTGTGGGCTTTTAATGAAGAAATCGTTGCAAGAGCAATTTTTGAATGTAATACACCGGTTATTTCTGCTGTGGGTCACGAAACTGATACTACAATAGCTGACTGGGTTGCCGATATGCGTGCACCAACACCGTCGGCCGCAGCAGAACTCGCTGTATTTGAATATGAAGCTTTTTTAAGAGAATTAGCCGCACTTAATGAGGCAATTTCAGGTAAGATACGAAGACGAATAGAAGACAAATACAATAAGCTTAAGTATAACGAGGTCAGACTTAAAAACCTAAGTCCTTCTAATGTCATTATGGCAAAAGCCACAAGAGCAATGGAATTAGAGGACAGGCTTTCAATTGCGATGCAGCAGATTGTAAGAGATAAAAAGTACAAGCTGTCTTTGTTAAGCGGAAGAATGGAAGGTGTTTCTCCGCTTAATAAGATATCAAAAGGATATGCATATGTGTCAGATGACAATGACAAAGCACTAACAACTGTTAAGAGTGTTTCTGAAGGTGATACGCTGCACATACATTTATCAGATGGTATTGTTAAGGCTAAAGTTGCAGATACTACAGAAAGGAAATTAAAATATGGCGGCAAAAAGTAATACAATTGAGGAATCATTTGAACAGATAGAAGATATATTGGCTCGATTAGACGATGGCTCGTTGTCTTTGGAAGAATCCTTCAAGTTATATGAGACAGGTATGAAGCTAATCAAGAGTTGCAATTCAAAAATCGAAAAAGTTGAAGAGAAAATCAGAATTGTAGAGGCGAATAGTGTGAAAAACTGCGCCGACATGGAGGAAAAGGCAGGAAATGAACAGTAGTATGAATTTTGAACAAACATTAAAAGAAAAGATTTCACAGACACAGGATATAGTGTATTCTTTTTTACCGGGAGAAGAGGGAAAACAAAAGATTGTTTTAGAAGCTATGAATTATAGTGTCAAGGCTGGTGGAAAGAGATTAAGACCTCTTTTGGTTATGGAGTTTTGTAAAATGTTTGGTGGTGATATAGAAGAAGCTAAGCCTTTTATTGCAGCTATAGAATTCATTCACACATACTCACTGGTTCATGATGATTTACCTGCTATGGACAATGATGAGCTCAGAAGAGGAATGCCAACCACCCATGTTAAGTATGGACATGCAATGGGGATACTGGCAGGCGATGCTCTTTTGAATTACGCATATGAAGTAGTATCAAACGCTATTATTGGGTCATCAAGTCCGTTTAAAGCTGCACTTGCGTTTAGTATATTATCAGAATGTGCAGGTGTGTATGGTATGGTTGGTGGACAGACTGTGGATGTGGTAAATGTTGAAGGCGTAAGTGACAGGGAAACGCTTGATTTCATATATGAGCTTAAAACGGGAGCTCTTTTAAAAGCAGCCATGATGACGGGAGCAGTTCTTGGAGGAGCAACACAGGATGAGCTGGATGTGGTTGAAAGTGTTGCAATGAAGGTAGGAATGGCTTTTCAGATTCAGGATGACATACTTGATGTGACAAGCACTACAAAAGAACTTGGAAAACCTGTACTTAGCGATGAGAAAAATAACAAATTCACATACGTAACTCTCCTTGGACTGGAAGGTGCAAAAGAATATGCAGAAGTGTTATCACAATGTGCTATTAAGGATTTAAGTGAATTACCATATGACACAGAATTTGTGGAAGCGTTAATTGATATGTTGATAAACAGACAAAAATAAGAAAAAGGTGTTGTAGCTAATGGTACTGGATAGAATAAATGAAGTTAATGACATAAAATCAATAGACACAGAAGAATATGATGAGCTTGCAGGTGAGATACGTCAGTTTCTTATTGAGAAGGTGAGTAAGAACGGTGGTCATCTTGCGTCTAATCTGGGTGCAGTAGAGCTTACAATGGCACTTCATCTGGCACTTGATCTTCCGGATGACAAAATCGTATGGGATGTGGGACATCAGTCATATACACACAAGATTTTGTCAGGAAGAAAAGATGATTTTGACAGCCTTAGAGAATATGGCGGACTAAGCGGTTTTCCAAAGAGAAGAGAGAGCGAATGTGATGCTTTTGACACCGGTCACAGCTCTACCTCAATCTCAGCGGCACTTGGTATTGTCAGTGGTAACAGGATATTGGGAAAAAAGGGGACTGTTGTGGCTGTAATTGGAGACGGTGCACTGACAGGCGGGATGGCATTTGAGGCACTAAATAACGCGGCAACTATTAAACAGAATATGATAATAATTCTAAATGATAACGAGATGTCCATATCACAGAATGTAGGCGGAATGTCATCATATCTTTCAGATGTCAGAACAGCAGTGGGCTATAACAATTTTAAAGATGGTTTGGCTGCAAAGCTTAACAATATACCGGTTATAGGTGATAAGCTTGTAAATCAGCTTAAGAAGACAAAGAGTGGTATTAAGCAGCTTGTGATTCCCGGAATGTTGTTTGAAAATATGGGTATAACCTATCTTGGACCGGTTGACGGTCATAATATAGAAAAGCTTGTAAGGGTGATTAACGAGGCTAAAAGACCAAATCATCCTGTGCTTATTCATGTGATAACCCAAAAAGGAAAAGGATATGCACCGGCTGAGAGACACCCTTCGAAATTCCACGGAATAGCACCTTTTGATATTGAAACAGGAGCTGTTCTTAAGAAAAAAGAAAAGATGACATACACGGATGTATTTGCGAGAAAGCTTGTGGATCTGGCAGCAGAGAATGACAAAATAGTTGCAATTACAGCAGCTATGCCGGAGGGGACAGGACTTAAGAGATTCAGCCAGATTTTTCGTGACAGATTTTTTGATGTGGGAATAGCAGAAGAACATGCAGTGACATTTGCTGCCGGGCTTGCCACAGTAGGCATAAAGCCTGTAGTAGCGATTTATTCTTCTTTTTTACAGAGAGCTTATGACCAGATACTACATGACGTATGTATTCAGGATTTACCTGTAGTGTTTGCAGTTGACAGAGCAGGACTGGTTGGCGAGGATGGTGAGACACATCATGGAATTTTTGATTTGTCTTACCTCGGAAATATTCCCAATATGACTATCATGGCTCCAAAGAACAGATATGAGCTTTCATCTATGCTTGAATTTGCTATGGATTTTAAGGGACCTATAGCAATCAGATATGGAAGAGGCGAAGCTTGCTACGATTATAAAGAATACAATGACAGGATTATATTTGGAAAAAGCGAATGTTTGCTAATAGGCAAAGATATTGCACTTGTATGTGTAGGCTCGATGCTTGATACCGGTATGAAGGTTGCAAAAGATCTTAAGAATCATGGTATAAATGCAACTGTGATAAATGCAAGATTTGTAAAGCCTATTGATGAAGCGATGCTTGACAGTCTGGCAGAGAATTATGATATGATAGTGACACTTGAGGAGAATGTGCTTCACGGTGGATATGGAGAGAGAGTACTTAAGTATATTACAAGCGCCGGATATAACAGAAAGATAATAAATGTGGCAGTACCAAACAGGTTCATATCACATGGAAATGTAGATGTACTATATAAGGCGGTTGGGCTTGACGTAGACAGCATAGTTGAAAGAATTTTGTGCGAGAGATAAGGATAGATGATATATGAAAGAAAGACTTGACATATTGTTGGTAAAAAGAGGCTTGGCTGATTCAAGAGAAAAGGCAAAAGCTATTATTATGAGTGGTAATGTCTTTGTAAAAAATAACAGAGAAGATAAAGCGGGCTCAATGTTTGATGAGAATATAGAGATAGAGGTCAAAGGCAATACTCTTAAGTATGTAAGCAGGGGGGGATTAAAGCTTGAAAAAGCCATGGAATGTTTTGATTTAAGTCCGGCAGATAAAGTATGTATGGATGTAGGAGCATCAACCGGTGGGTTTACGGATTGCATGTTACAAAATGGTGCAACAAAGGTGTATTCAGTTGATGTTGGACACGGGCAGCTTGCCTGGAAGCTTAGACAGGATGAGCGTGTTGTGTGTATGGAAAAGACTAATATCAGATACGTTGAGAGAAAAGACATTGATGATGATATTGAGTTTGTATCAATTGATGTATCATTCATATCCCTCACAAAGGTACTTACACCTGTGCGAAATCTTATGAAGGACGAAGGCGAGATAGTATGCCTGATTAAGCCACAGTTTGAGGCAGGAAGAGAAAAGGTTGGAAAGAAGGGTGTTGTAAGAGATAAGGCTGTTCATGAAGAGGTAATAGAGATGATTAGAATGTTTGCTCTTGCCAACGGCTTTAGTGTATTGGATCTTGAATTTTCTCCGGTTAAAGGACCGGAAGGAAATATTGAGTATTTAATGCATCTTAAAAAATGTGATGATACGGAATGCTTTGTGAATGAAGAAGATGTTCATAATATTGTTATAAAATCACATGAGGACTTAGATAAATAACGGAGGCATAAAATAGTATGAAGCACTTTTTTTTAATAACAAACAGTGAAAAAGATACTATGTTTGTTACTACAAAAGAGATTGAAAATTACATACGTAATAAGGGAGCAACCTGCTCACATCAGAATGCCTTTATGGATGGTGCTGTTGTGATGGATGTAAGCAAGATTCCTGATGATGTGGAGTGTGTAATGGTGCTTGGCGGAGACGGCACTTTGATAAAGGCGGCAAGAGAATTAATAAACCGCGATGTTTCACTTATTGGAATTAATTATGGTAATCTTGGATATCTGACAGAGGTGGAGAAGAGCGATATCTTTTCTACGATAGACAGACTTATTGAGGATGATTTTACTACAGAGAGGCGAATGATGCTTAGCGCTGAGGTTATAAGAGCCGGGGAAGTGATTCACAAAAGCAGTGCCCTTAACGATGTGGTGATTAGTAAAAGTGGAACGATAAAAGTACTAAAATTTAAGGTGTATGTAAACGGACAATTTATCTATACATATTCAGCAGATGGCTTTATTGCATCCACACCGACGGGCTCCACTGCATACAATTTGTCAGCAGGGGGACCGATTGTAGAACCTTGCGCAAGCAGTATTGTATTAACACCGGTAAGCCCACATTCGCTTATTTCAAGAAGTATAGTCTTATCTGCCGATTCGATTGTGGAGATAGAGATGTGCAGGGGAAAATCAGGAGAAAGCTATGTGTATTACGATGGCGATGATATATGTAATCTTCTCTCAGGGGACAGAATCGTTATAAAGAGATCAGAAGCTTACACGAGAATAGTACGACTAAGTGATATAAGTTTTTTTGAAACCCTTCAGAAAAAAATGAGCAATCGTTAGCAGAATAACATTGTTTAGAAAGGTATGGTTAACCATATGAAATTGAAAAGGCATAAAAAAATAATTGAATTGATAAGTAATGAGGTTGTTGAGACGCAGGAAGATCTGGCACAGCGATTAAAGGAAGCGGGATTTGATGTTACTCAGGCAACTGTATCAAGGGATATTAGAGAGTTAAAGCTGTCAAAGGTTGTGATAGACGGCAGACAAAGATATGCTGTTTTGCAGAATAATAATCTGGGTATGAATGACAAGTATTTACGCATATTAAAAGATGGATTGGTGTCTATGGATATGGCGCAGAATATTTTAGTGCTTAAAACAGTATCCGGAATGGCAATGGCAGTAGCAGCAGCAATAGATGCGTTATCATTTAGCGAAATAGCGGGATGTATCGCAGGGGATGATACTATTATGTGCGCTGTCAGGAGTGTAGATGATACAATAATTGTTATGGACAAAATCAATAAGATGTGTAACAGCTAAGCTTAAGTATAAGAAGGAGAGAACTGCTGGTACTTAAGGAGGACAAAATGCTTACAAGTGTAAATGTAAAAAATCTGGCTTTGATTAGGGAAGCAGATATAGAATTTGAAAAAGGGTTAAATATATTAACAGGTGAAACAGGCGCCGGAAAATCAATTGTCATCGGCTCCATCAACATAGCTCTTGGCGGCAAGGTATCTAAGGATATTGTCAGAGAAGGCGCACCATACGGATATGTTGAACTTGTATTTGAAATATCAGATGATAAGCTTAAAGAAAAGCTGAGTGACCTTGATGTGTTTATGGAAGATAACACTGTGATTATCTCCAGAAAAATTACTAACGGAAGAAGTCAGATAAAAGTAAATGGAGAGACAAAGACTGCGACTGAGTTAAAAGCGATAACATCACTGCTTATAGATGTTCATGGACAGCATGATCACCAGTCACTTCTTGAGGAGTCAAAACATATCTTGATTCTTGATAAGTATGGATATGAATCATTATCAGATGAGCTTAATGAAGTTAAGAGGGCGTATGAAGATTACAAAGGTACTCAGAGTATGCTGGCAGAATACGGCGATGATGAAGAGGAGAGACAAAGACAAATATCATTCGCAAAATTTGAGGTTGAGGAAATCGAAAATGCTAATTTGCAAAAAAAAGAAGATATAGAGTTAGAAGAAGAATACAGAGTCCTGACCAATGCGAATCAGATCATTACTTCTGTAGGGACTGCATACCAGATGCTTGAAGGTATGAGTGATGGTTCAGTGTCAGATATGCTTGGAAGTTCCGTCAAAGAACTATCAAAGGTGGCTTCCATAGATGGTAAGTTATCTGACTTCTCAGACAGATTAGCTGAGCTTGAAAGTCTGGTACGAGATATGGCGGTGGAACTGAACGATTATATTGACAGTATGGATTACAGTGAAGAACGTCTATATGAAGTAGGACAAAGGCTTGATGCCATAAATCATTTAAAACAGAAATATGGCAATTCTGTAGAAGAGATTTTATCTTACAAACAGGCAAGAAGTGAATACCTTTATAAGATGGAGAACTTCACAGCAAAAAAAGAGGAGATTTTAAGGGCTGTTGAAGAGAAAGAGAATATTCTTAAGCAAAAATGCGAAGCCTTATCAGTAAAGCGAAAAAAAGTTGCATCAGAATTGGAAAAAAATATAGTCGAAGTATTAAAAGACTTGAATTTTCTGGATGTATCTTTCAAGGTGGAATTTGATAATAATGATAAACCGGCAGAAAACGGTTATGACAATGTCAGATTTTTAATATCCACTAATCCGGGGGAGACATTAAGACCACTTGCAAAAATCGCATCAGGCGGTGAACTCTCAAGAGTTATGCTTGGTCTTAAGACTATAATGGCAAAACAGGATGAGATAGACACACTTATTTTTGATGAGATAGATACGGGAATAAGTGGTAAGACTGCAAGCCTTGTAGCTGAAAAGATGAACCTGATAAGCAATCATCATCAGGTTATATGTATAACTCATTTGCCACAGATAGCGGCTATGTCGGATCATCATTATCTCATTGAAAAATCTGTCGAAAATAATGAGACAATTACGAGGATAAACAGACTTAATGAGGAGCAGTCGGTTGATGAGATTGTAAGAATTCTTGGTGGAGGACAGAATTTGGATACAGCATATTCCCACGCTGTTGAAATGAAAAAAATGGCACTTAAGACAAAAAAATCCCAGTGTACAAACAGCTAACCTGCTAATAATAATAGAGAACATTTTAGTGTGTTCTCTATTTTTTTATTGGAGGTTTTTTATGAATAAAAAGTTGTACAGAATAATTTTGTCATATGTCTTGTTTGCATCAGTTTTGTTCTTAGTATTCTATGTATATGAGAATACAGGCGTTAATAAAGGACCTCAGATAAGTGTGTCAAATGAGCAGGTAAACGCGGATAATATAGAAGAAAAATATGTAATGCCATTAGGTAAGACAGAAGGAATATATTTAAGTTCAGAAGGTGTTTTGGTAGTACAGATAGATAAGGTTACAGGTTGTGACGGTCTTATATACGAGCCTGCCAGGGATATTTTAAGACCCGGTGACTATATAATATCAATAGACAATAACAAAGTACTTAGCAAAGAACATATGTTAAGCCTGATAAATATGTGTACAGAGGATGAGGCGTTGTTAGATGTAAAAAGAAACGGAAATATGATAAAGCTAAGAGTTAAATTGGTGGAGGATAAAGATGGTATTAAGAGAATTGGTGTGTGGGTAAAGGATGATATTCAGGGAATAGGTACAGTAACCTATGTGGATGAAGAAGGAAGATTTGCAGCTCTTGGTCATGGTATAGAGGAAAACGATACAAGGCAGCTTCTAAATATAGATGGTGGAACTTTGTATAAGTGCAATATCTGGGGAATAACAAAGGGTACAAAGGGAAAGCCGGGAGGTTTGTGTGGAACAATAAATTACAGGGATGAGTTTGTAATTGGAAATATAACAGAAAACACAGACTGTGGAATATTTGGTTATGTTAATTACAACTTTTTAGCAGAAAATAAAGATCTAAAAAAAATGCCCATAGCTGGAAAAGAGGAAGTAAAGTGTGACAGTGCAACAATAATGTGTGAGATTGATAATGTGGTAGACAATTATAATGTTGAGATAGTTGATGTACGTACAGACAGTAAGAGAGAAAAGCAGATTGAATTTAAGGTGACAGATCAAAGATTAATTAAAAGCACTGGCGGAATAGTACAGGGACTCAGTGGTTCTCCAATAATTCAGAACGGTAAAATTGTTGGTGCGGTTACTCATGTATTTGTGGAGGATCCGACAAAAGGATATGGGATATTTATTGAGGAGATGGTGGAGGAAAAAAAATAGGCTGAAATGTATCATGACACGATAAAATACAAAAAGAATTGCATTTTGCGTCTATGAAACTGATTCTAGAAAAAAATATTAGGTTTATGCTAATAAAAAGGTTGCAAAAAATAAAAATGAATGGTTATATCTTTAATCGAGTATTAGGTAAATAATAAGTAAATAACAGGGAGAACATTATGGTATTTTCAAGTATAACATTTCTATTGTATTTTTTACCGGTATCTATAGCAGGATATTTTGTTTTGTCATTTTCAAGAGCGATGCAGAATATCTGGCTATTGGTTGTGAGTCTTTTGTTTTATGCCTGGGGCGAGCCGGCATTTATATTTATTTTAGTTGGTTCAATAATCGTGAACTGGATATGCGGTCTTTTAATTGCAGCTTTTGATTCTAAGAAAAAAGCCAGAAAGGCTGTTTTAGTTGTTAATATTATTTTTAATGTTGGTATACTTGCTGTGTTCAAGTACACGAATTTTATAGTTGATTCTATCAATTCGGGAATTGGAAAGAGTATAATTAAGGTTCCGGATATTGCTTTACCAATTGGTATCTCATTTTTCACATTCCAGATAATCTCTTACATAGTTGATTTATACAGAAGACAGGTAAAGGTTCAGAAGAATCCATTTTATCTCGGCTTATATATTGCATTTTTTCCACAGTTAATTGCAGGACCTATTGTCAGATACAATTCTATAGCAGACCAGATTAAGAATAGAAAGCTGACATTTAACAAATTTTCGGATGGCGTTAACAGATTTGTAGTGGGACTTGTTAAGAAAATTCTTATTGCAAACAATATGGCAATTATAGCTGATAATGTATTTGCAATGGTAAAGGCAGACAGACCGGATGTTAAGGTTCAGATTATGTTAGCCTGGATAGGAGCAATAGCGTATACATTCCAGCTGTATTATGATTTTTCTTCTTATTCAGATATGGCCATTGGTCTTGGAAAAATGTTTGGATTTGAATTTGAAGAAAACTTTAACTATCCTTTTATTTCAAAATCGGCAAGAGAATTTATGGGAAGATGGCACATTTCATTGCAGACCTGGTTTACACAGTATGTGTACATACCGCTTGGCGGATCGAGAATGAAAAATCAGGATTACGTTGTCAGAAATATGTTTATAGTATGGCTCCTTACAGGTATATGGCACGGTGCGGCGTGGACCTTTATCTGGTGGGGAATATACTTCTTTGTTCTTATTACATTAGAAAGAATATTGATGTTTGACAGATGGAAGCATATGGACGTGTTTAAACACATATATACAATAGTGGCAGTAATAATTGCAATGGTTCTGTTCCGTTCAGAGGATATGTCTCAGTTTGTAAATATGTTATCGTATATGTTTGGTACGGCAGAAAATGGATTTTATAGTGCGACAGCGGTGATGCTACTTAAGGAATATGCATTTATTTTCATAGCTGCAATTGTATGTGCTTTGCCTGTGAAGGATATTTTTAGCAAAATATTAGTAACATTGACAAAGAGGGAAGAAGTAAAGGTACCGGCACTGATAAAAGGAGCTGGCGGATTAGTATATATAGCAGGTCTTATGGCGTTAGCATTCTTTTGTGTGACGATACTGGCAAAAGGTGGATATAACCCATTTATTTATTTTAACTTTTAATAGGAAGGACATAGTATATGAGTGTTTGTAAGAAAATATTTACAATATTATTTATTGCCTCTCT
>JBGVIE010000049.1:0-30472 GCA_045122895.1 Lachnospiraceae bacterium | reverse complement strand
GTCAGACTGTATATTCTCCCTTACTTCTGAAATCTTCTTCGGGCCGTCACTTGAATTATTATCTGAATTATTGCTATCCGAATTCTTTTTCTGACATCCCACTGAAAACACCATGCTTCCGGCTAATATTAAAGCTAAAATTTTTTTCATTCTCATAAAACTTCTCCTTATGAATACTCTAATCGGTATATCTCTAAGTTAAATCACTTAGAGATATACCAACAGTAAATTAATACCTAATTAAACCCTTTCCAGATGCTGTCTGATAATATCCTGCATCATGATCAATATATGTGTTAAAGGTCATATAAGAAGTCGCTTTTGAAGCTACTGTAAATTTACTCGGGGTATTAATAACACTAACCTTAACCATATTGTTAGCTTTGTTAATTACTACATTTCTACCTGTGCATACCCCTACAACATATGCACCATCTGTCCTTAACTCAGTGGCTTTAAAACTAATAGTTCCAGCATAATAAGTTAATTTGCAAACTGATGAGCTTGTTGTGTATGTTCCAGGTGTCTTCGAAGAAGACCATGTACTTGATTTTATATCTGCCGCAAATACTGATTCTCCTAAAAACATAAGACTTGCCATTGTGGCAATGGCAAAGTTTTTTATAAATTTCTTTTTCATATAAAGTTCCTCCTTAATAAAATGTCATCAATTGTCCACATATACAATCACCACTATAATATTGCTTACGTTTTTTAACTCACTGCCCCTACTCATTAGTGGGATTACCACTTCCCTTCTCTCTTATACGAATCGATTTAGAAATCATTTCAATAATGCCTCCGACGGATATTGTACTCCCACTGAGACTAGATTGTTTCTTCACTCGACAATTATAGAAGCGGGATTCTTCTCCGACTGAGATAAATTTACTTGTTACATTGATAGGATATCTAATTACTATAATCATACCACTAAGCAAAAGAATATACCATGTTGTGAACCGCAATCAACATGTTGAGTTTGGTAATTTTCCCATTAACATTCGTCTAATTTCTTTCTGTTTTGAACGACCTATAGGTATACTCGCACCATTAGTCATTATGATGTGATTATATGTAAAACTTTTTATATAATCACGATTTACTATATACGAGCGGTGTACATCCATAAACCTTGCTTTTTTTGCACTCGCCCAAACATCGCCCATTACACCATAGAATTCTGTTTTTTCGTAATTTTTAGTTACAATTATTATCTTTCTATTTTCAGATTTAAAATACATAATATCTGCATAATCAATACAATAATCAGTTTTATTAACCGTGTACGTGAATTTCAAGTCCAAATGTCCTGACAGGCGTAAAAATACTTCAACTGCCTTTTCTAAATCTCCATACACTATGGGCTTTTCCAGGAAATTAATTGGTCTTGTTTCAAACAGTTGCATTGCATACTGTGTATTGGCTGATACATAAATAATTTTTACAGTTTCATCATACAACTCATCTCTTATATACCTTGCAGCATTAATTCCTTTTATGTCTCCCTGTGCAAATTCAATATCAAGAAATATTAAATCATATTTCTCCTTAATATGTTCATCTAACAAATCGCCTGTAGTTATTATTTTATCAATCTTATTATGTATATTAAATTTTTTTAATACTCTTTTTAGCTGTTTCTCTGTCGCATCCATAAAAGCTTCGTTATCATCACAAATAGCGACCATAATTCTCTTTTTCATCTCTTTACTTTCACCTATTTCTCGTAAAAAATACAGCTGGTTGTAAAATTTCTGTCATCATAATTAAATTCTACAACTCCATTATATTTTTCAATCGTAGATTTAACACTTAAAAGTCCCAATCCATGTTCCTCTTTATTATCCTTGCTTGTAACAAAAACGTCATCCGACTTATTTATCTCGCCATTATAGCTATTAGTTATATCAATATTAATAACACTTCTGTCATAATTGCCGGTTATATGTATTCTGCCATTTTCCACCTTTTGACACGCTTCTATTGCATTGTCCAAAATATTACCAAGTATTATAACCATATCATCTTCGATTATATTCATCTCTGTAGGTATCGACATCCTGGTAGAGACAGTTATTCCAAGCATAGAGGCATAATTAAGCTTATTGTTAATTATGCCATCCACGATTATATTTCCTGTATCAACGAATCTTAATTTATTATCCAGTTTGTCAGTAAGCTGACTGATATATACTTTAAGGTCGTCATATCTTTCACTTGATATATACTCATTAATCGCTATTAACTTATTCTTAAAGTCATGTCTGAATAATCTAAGCTCATCGTATTTGTTTTTTATGTTCCTTGATTCATTATAAAAATAATCTCTTTCAATAGAATTAATCTGTCTGCTTGCTCTGCACAAAATCAAGTCATTAATATTATCAAGCAGCATAACAATAAAAAGCATTACTGTTCCAAGTCCAAGAAAGATATAGTCAATAATGCTTCTATCCATAATCTCTCTTAATAAAACACCCTCTATGCATATCATCACTACACAAACAATAAAATTCATTAGAATTGCTCTTATAGCTACTTTAAAATTTTCATCAAAATATATCATCACTTTGACCAGACATAATAAAAAATACATATTCACAGTTATTGCAACATTTACAAATAATACATCAGCTTCAAAACAAACTATTCCCGCCATTATTTTCATAACACTGAAAGAAATCGTAAAGGATAACGCATACATTACAACTATTCTTATGAGACATGAATTCTCTTTGACATAAACAATTGATATACCAAGAAGCCAAATCGAATCAACTATTATCCTTACACTGATTAACGGGTACTTCGATAAAATAACTGCTCTTACAATAATTCCGGCAAGAATCATACCTTTTAACAGATATTTTTGTTTTTCGCTATCAAAGTCAAAATCATCCTCTTTTTTCATATAAACATATTGATTTATCAATAAAATGCACAAAACGCTTTCAATTACCCCAATCATACTAGTCTCCATTAACCATATTTATAGTTATATATATTGCATCTTCCTCATAATTCTTTGTATTTCCATCATCTGTATAAAGCTCATAGCTTGCTTCGCCATCTGTTATTCCAAATACAGTAAAATCAGTTTCGTCAAGTTTTTCCACACATTCTGCCGATTTGCATACAGGAATAAGATGATTATTTCTTACAAAGAATACTACTTCATTCAAATTACACTCGATATAATAGTGACCTTTTTCTAACTCTTCTGTTTCATAATCATCAAGACTTCTCATCTTTATTTTTAGCATTTTTTCCGGAAGATACACATATCTGCCTGTTGCATTCTGTGTATAAACAGGCGCTATCATTAACTCATTTCCAATTATTAACTGGTCTTCTGTCTGAATAGCATATTCATCATCTTCATACACGAATGACAGTGGCTTCGCATACATGGTTCCGTTAAGGACAGCCTTCATATATTCACTATACAGATATGGAATCAAACCATATCTTATCTCTACCATATTCTTAAATCCTTCTATATCCTTAAATCTATAGAATTCCTGACTACGTGTTCCTGCTGCCGCGTGATTTCTCATAAGAGGATTATATATAGCAAATTGTGTCCATCTCATCACTAAATCTTCTGTTGCATGAGCACCGAATCCACCAAGGTCAGAACCGGTGTATAAAAATCCACACATATTAAGCGATGGAAGCATCTTAATAGATAATAAAATATGTGACCACCAGGACATATTATCACCCTGCCATATACCTCCATATCTGTGTGCACCTATATATGAAGCTCTTGAAAACATAAGTATTCTCTTATCCTTATAGTTTTCCTCAAAGTTTTCAGATGCTGCTCTTGTCATATTATAGCCATAGAGATTATGAAGCTTTATGTGGCTTATCTTACCTTCCTTTGTATCATGATAAAATGCACTGTAATCAGACATTGAATTGGCAACACCTAACATCTTATCCTTAAGACTAAAGAATGTACCAATATCTACGTTTTTATCCTTTAACGAATATGCATAATCAATCGCCTCTCGCAAACCATCTTCTGAATAAAAAATAGCAGGCTCATTCATATCATTCCAAAAACCCTCTATTCCCATATCAATTAATTTGTCATACTTGGAACCGAACCATTTTCTTGTATCTTCTTTAAGAAAATCCGGAAAATGAACTTTGCCCGGCCATACTGCTCCAACAAAATCTTTTCCCTCTTTATCCTTACAAAAGTAATCGTTTTTTACACCTTCTTCATAGATATCGTAACCTTCTTCTATTTTAACCCCTGCATCTATAATTGGAACAAGCCTTATGTTGTCCTCCTTCATCTCCTTTACAAAGCTTTCAAACTCAGGAAATGCTTCATTATTTATAGTGAAATCCTTGTAGTGATCCATATAGTCAATATCCAGATAAATCGCGTCAATTGGTATATTGTTTTCTCTGTAGTTTTTTGCTACCTCGCGTACTTCATCTGCAGTACCATAACTCCATCTGCACTGTTGAAAACCAAACGCCCACTTAGGTGCCACGTAACTTTGACCAATTATACGTCTGAATTCTTTTACAATATCCTCTAAACCTTCTCCCCTTCCATCTATCAGATACACATCTACATCTTTTTCAGTTGTCACTGTGAGTATATCAATATCTGTGTAACCTATATCAAACTTAACTCTATCCGGTGTGTCAAAAAAAGCGATAAACCTCTCACCTTTCTCTCTTCCATCCACAAGAATCATATTGTGGGCTCCATATAACGAACTCTTCTCTTCTGTATGACTAGGGTCATCAGAGCAAAAGCTTTCATACACATATCCTCTTTTATTGATTCCCCTTGTCTGCTCTCCAAGTCCATAAACTACATCATTTTTCCCCATTCTGTAAGTAAACAAAAGCTTGCCATCCTCTGTCTCCTGTTCAAAAAAAAGTACCTTATTCTCTTTTTCAGAGGTGATATCTTCCACAACAGCCTCTGTGTTAAATACATTCCCAAACTTATATTTTTTTGTTTCCATAAAATTCTACCTTTCCCTTCAATATTATTTTACATCTATGATAGCTTTCGCCATTAATATTGCTCTCTTGTTCTCTTTTACATCATGAACTCTTACAAAGCTGCAACCATTCATAACCCCGATAACCGAAGTTGCCACAGTTCCTTCCACCCTTTCACTTGCCGGAAGATCAAGAGTTAACCCTATCATTGATTTTCTTGATGTTCCAAGAAGTACAGGGTATCCTAGCTCCCTAAGTCTGCCAACATGCTTTGTGATAAGCAGATTCTGTGTGTAATCCTTTGCAAATCCAACACCCGGGTCTGTTATTATTTTTTCCTTTGCCACACCGGCTTTTATCGCTATATCAATGCTTTCCCTTAAATCATTAAGCACATCTTCTATATAATCTGTGTACGGATTAATTTCAAGATTTCTGTTATGCATAAGACAGCATGCCACATTATACTGCGCTGCCACTTTTGCAATCATATCATCATGCTTAAATCCCCATATATCATTGATTAAATCTGCACCTGAGATGACTGCTGCCTTTGCAACGCCACCCTTATATGTGTCAATCGATACAGGTATGTCAAATTCCTTTTTTATAGCCTCAATTACAGGGCATACTCTTTCTATCTCCTCATCATCAGATATAAGTGTATATCCCGGCCTTGTTGATTCACCTCCCACATCGATTATATCTGCACCTTCCTCTATCATCTCTTTTGTATGAAAAAGTGCTTTGTCTAATTGATTATAATTACCACCATCTGAAAACGAATCTGGTGTTACGTTAAGTATTCCCATTACATATGTGTTATTTTCTGTGTCAAAATTCTTATTTCCTATTATCATCATTTACTACCTTTCTAACCTTTCCAAGGTATGACAATGAGCCAAAACAGATAATTGTCGCATCTTTCTCCCTGGCTAATTTATGTGCCTTTTTTACTGCCAGTTCTATGGAATCTGCATATTCCACATTTTTATTGTATTTTGAAATCTCTTCAGCTAATATTTTTCCATCAAGTGCCCTTTTGTTATCCGGCGTAATTGTAAATATCATATCTGCGTAGTTTGCACACATTTTAACAGACTGCCTGTAATCCTTGTCCGCAAAAACCCCCATAATAAATATTATCTTTTCGCCTTTCAGGTTCTCATCTATCGTGCGAAGCATCTTACCTACTGCATCCGGATTGTGTGCTCCATCTATATACACCTCAGGATTTGCAGCTATTTTTTCAAATCTTCCTTTCCATACAGAAGCCTTTACTCCTTCATAGATATGCCTTCCTGTTATGTTCAGGGGGCTTATCTCATTAAGTATCCTCGCCGCTTCAATTGCAGCTATGGCATTTTCTATCTGAAATACTCCTTTCATAGCTGTGTCATAACGTTCATCATCATACGAAAAACTTGTTATTTCTTTACCGAATACAACATCATATGGTTTTCCTGTTACAAATAACTCACTGTTTTTTTCCCTGGCTGCTTCTCTTACAACACTCATCACTTCCTCTGACTGATTATGCATAACCACACAGGTATCTTCCATGATAATCCCTGCCTTTTCACCTGCAATCTCACGGATTGTCTCGCCAAGCACATCTGTATGGTCAAGACTTATACTGGTTATCATACACATAAGTGGCTTCTTTATTACATTAGTCGCATCTAATCTTCCGCCAAGTCCTGTCTCAATAATCGCCACATCGCAACTGTTTCTCATAAAATATTCAAACGCTGCTGCTGTCTCTATTTCAAACGCAGTAGCTCCAATATTATTATCTTTCACAATCTCTGATACATAAAAAAGAATCTCTGCAAACTCATCTTTTGAAATATTTTCACTGTTTATCTGCATAATCTCCCTGTAAGAAAACACAGAAGGTGAGATATATTTTCCCACCTTATATGACGCTTTCTGAAGTATTGAGTCAAGATACGCTATAGTCGAACCTTTACCATTTGTCCCAGCCACGTGAATTATATTTATCTTGTTCTGAGGATTATCCATTTTATCAAGAAGTGTATGCATATTATCAAGTCCAAGCACACTTCCTTTTTTCATAGCTTCTTTTATATATTTCCTTGCTTCATTATAACTAAACATCTATTTTACTCACTTCCTGATGCACCTACCCTGGTCCAATATGAATCATATAACTCATCACCCTTAGTTCCAAGATAGTTATACACTTCGCATCTTCCTAATATGCTTTCATCCGGGAAAGCAATTTCACTGTTTCTGATATCTTCATCTTCTATCAACTCTCTTGCTGCCGTATTAGGAGTCGAGTATGTTATTTCATTGAAATTCATAAGTGCAATTTCAGGATCACACATATAGTTGATAAACGCTTCTGCCGCTTCTTTATGCTTTGAGTTCTTTGTAATTACCCATCCGTCAATCCACACATTGGAGCCCTCATCCGGTACCACATATTCAAGATTTTCATTCTCTCTTTGCATGTAGATTGCTTCACCTGAATAGATTACACCAAGTGCCGCCGCGTTCTTTATCATCTTGTCTCGCACCTGATCTACAACATATGCCTGTACTAATGGCTTTTGCTTAATCAACAAATCAGTAGCTTCTTTAAGCTCGTCTTCATTCATGCTGTTAAGAGAATATGATAAGTACTTAAGTCCTACGCAATATGCATCTCTTACACTATTCTGCATAAGAATCTGTCCTTTATATTTTTCGTCGAACAGTATGGACCAGCTCGTCACCGGCTCATCTACCATTTTTTTGTTGTACATAATTCCAACTGTGCCCCAGCAATACGGAACGCAGTACCTGTTACCCGGGTCAAACCCCTCTGCGCTCTTTAGGTACTGACTACCGATATTGTCAATGTTTGGAATATTGTCATAATCAAGTTCTGCAAGCAAATCGTTTTGCATCATTTTCTGTACCATATAGTCCGAAGGACATATTACGTCATACTCTCTTGCTCCTGTGGCGACAATGGTGTACATCTCTTCATTAGTCTCAAACTCCTCATAATGAACCTTGATTCCTGTTTCTTTTTCAAACATTTTGATTACTTCCGGGTCAATATATTCACCCCAGTTATATACATACAATTCGTTATCGTACTTAATGTTGCCTGTATATATATAGTATGCACTTCCACCTACCACAATCAACAGGCACATAGCAACAGACACTACTCTTTTTACTTTTTCAAAGCGTACACTTTTTACCACTTTTTTCTCTGAAGGCTCCCTGTTAATGAGCAACAAAAGCACAAACACAGTCACAAACAAAAGTGTTGATAATGCATACATCTCTGGCTTTATTCCTTTTCTTACCTCTGTATAAATCTTGGTTGATAATGTATCAAACCCTGAACCTCTTGTAAAATGTGTGATGATGAAATCATCAAGGGACATTGTAAAAGAAAGTAAAAAACCTGACATTATCCCTGGCATTATCTCCGGCAGTGTAACCTTCATAAATGCATATGCAGGTGTTGCACCCAGGTCAAGTGCCGCTTCGTACATATTGTTGTCTATCTGCTGAACCTTTGGCATTACACTCAAAAAAACATATGGAATACAAAAAGTCACATGTGCTATTAACACTGTTGAAAAATTAAGTGAAATCCCCATACCTACGAACAGCAGCATAAACGCAAGGCCTGTTACAATTTCTGCATTAAGCATTGGTATGTTTGTAATATTTGTAATTATGGACTTTGGCACACGCTTCATCCTGTTGACAGTAAGGCATGCTACTGTTCCAAGTATCGTTGCTATTATCGATGCAACAAGTGCCAGAAAAAGTGTTGTTCTAAGTGCGTTTATTATGCTCTCGTTCTCAAATAGATGTTTATACCATTTGAGCGTGAAGCCATTCCATTTTCCAAGTATCTTAGAATCATTAAATGATGATACAACAAGCACTACTATAGGAAGATATAAAAACAATACAATAAGTCCTAAGTAAATTCTCTTTAATGCGTTTTTCATTATAATATGTTACCTCCCTCTGCTTTATCGTATTTGGCAGTAAATAACATATTTACCACAATAAAAATCATAAGTATAAGCGATAACCCGGCGCTTAAATGAAGATTATCTGCTTTTACCTTATTCTCTATCAGATTACCGATTAGTAACAATTTGCCACCACCTAATATATCTGAGATTACAAAGGTTGTTAGTGCCGGTACAAACACCATAATTACACCACTTGCAATTCCCGGCACGCTGAGAGGAATAATGATTTTTCTAAGTGTCTGAAAATAGTTCGCACCCAGGTCTCTCGCCGCATTTATTGTATTATCATCAATCTTTATAAGAACGTTATAAATCGGTAATACCATAAATGGTAAAAAGTCATATATCATACCAAGCACAATCGCATATGGTGTGTTGATTATGTTAAATCCCGGCAAATGCAACTTATTAAGAAGATTATCAAGCACTCCGTTTATGTCTAATATAGCCTGCCATGCATATGTTCTTAATAAAAAATTCATCCACATAGGTAATATAAAAATAAACACCATAAATCCCTTCTTACCTACGTTCATTCCACGAAGTATAAGTGCAAGCGGATACGCAATCAATAGACATATGACTGTACTTACAAACGCCAGCCAGACTGACATCCACAGTGCTTTGTAATAGGTTGCCTGTTTAATAGCTGCTACATTATCTAGTGTAAAGTGACCATTGCCATCTGTAAAACCATAGTATCCGATAAACAAAAGTGGAATTATAATAAATGCTGCTATCCACACAAGGTATGGTCCACAGAGAAATGTGTTTTTCATTCGCTTACTCATCTACTCCTATCGCCTCCTCATCTTCTGACTCAGGCTTATGCATTATCTGTATATTAAATGGGTCTACGTCTATTCCGACTTTTGTTCCAACCGGCACAAGCTTTGTGCTCTGAACGAGCCATTCATATCCGTTCGCCATCACTTCCATCTCATAGTGCACACCTTTAAATATAAGATTTGTCACTTGTCCTGATATTATTCCCTTTTCTGTTTCTACAAGGTTGACATCCTCCGGTCTTATCACAACATCAACGGGCTTGTTGTTTCCAAACCCGGTATCTACGCATCTAAACTTTGCACCGAGAATCTCAACAACTTTGTCTTCTATCATAGTTGCAGGAATAATATTGCTGTCTCCAATAAAATCAGCCACAAAAGCATTCTCCGGCTCATTGTATATATCTTCTGGTGTTCCTATCTGCTGAATGTATCCCTGATTCATTACAACTATAGTATCTGACATAGTAAGTGCTTCTTCCTGGTCATGGGTTACATATATGAATGTAATTCCAAGCTCATTCTTAAGTCTTATTAACTCATACTGCATATCCTGCCTGAGTTTCAAATCAAGTGCTCCTAACGGCTCGTCTAAAAGCAGTACTTTAGGCTCATTTACAATTGCTCTTGCAATTGCTATTCGTTGCTGCTGACCCCCACTTAGTGAATCTGCCATTCTATTCTCATAACCGTCAAGATTAACTAGTTTTAATGCATACTTGATTTTGTCATCTATATACGCCTTACTCTTTTTCTTGATTTTTAATCCAAATGCAATATTTTCCGCAATAGTCATATGTGTGAATAACGCATATTTCTGGAAAACCGTATTTAATTGTCTTTTGTTTGGTGCAAGGTTAGTGATGTCTTCCCCTTCAAAAATAATCTTTCCACTATCCGGTGTCTCAAAACCGCCTATAAGCCTTAGTGTGGTAGTCTTACCACAACCACTTGGACCTAGTAAGGTCAGAAATTCATTTTCTCTTATATACAGATTCAAGTCATCCAGTATTACATGTTTATCATATGACTTAGTAATATTTACTAAATCTATTAATTTGTCATTATTCATAATCTATTTTCCTTTCAAAAAGCATTATCCTACAGATTATATCATAAAAAAATTACAAAAACTTCGTTTTTTTTCAAAAAACTATTGAAAAAAGGGGTGGTTAGTCATTATAATGGCTATTAGTTGTTTTTTGCACATGGGCAAATGTCGGTGCAGAAAATACATCACAATAAACGGAGGACGATTTTAATGATTAAAGTAGTTAAGTTTGGTGGCAGTTCTCTTGCTAGTGCTGCTCAGTTTAAAAAGGTTGCTGATATTATTCATGCAGAGGATTCAAGAAGATATATTGTACCTTCTGCTCCAGGCAAAAGAGATTCAGCGGATACAAAGGTAACAGATATGTTATATGACTGCTACGCTGCAGCTGCAAAGGGCAAGGAATATAAGTCTAAATTGCAGGCTATTAAAGATAGATATTATGAAATCATCAATACATTAGGTTTAGATTTATCTCTCGAAAAAGAATTCGAGGTTATTGAAGCCTGTTTCATAGGTAAAGCCGGTCGTGACTATGCTGCCTCTCGTGGTGAATATTTAAATGGTATTGTTCTTGCAAACTACCTTGGATATGAATTCGTTGATGCTGCTGAGGTTATTTTCTTTGATGACAATGGTAACTTCGATGCTGATACTACTGACAAGATTTTATCAGAGAAATTAAGCACCATTGAACGTGCAGTTATCCCTGGTTTCTATGGTTCAATGCCTAACGATACAATTAAGACTTTCTCACGTGGTGGTTCAGATGTAACAGGTTCTATCGTAGCTAAAGCTGTAAAGGCTGATTTATACGAAAACTGGACAGACGTGTCAGGATTCCTTGTTGCTGATCCACGTGTTATAGACAATCCTAAGGTAATTAACACAATTACATACAAGGAGCTTAGAGAGCTTTCATATATGGGTGCTACAGTACTTCACGAAGATGCTATCTTCCCTGTTCGTAAGGAAGGTATTCCAATCAACATCAAGAATACAAACAAGCCGGAAGATTCAGGTACTATGATTGTGGAAAGCACATCTAAGAAGCCGGATTACACTATTACAGGTATCGCGGGTAAAAGAGGCTTTACTGCTGTAAGTATTGAAAAAGATATGATGAACTCAGAACTTGGTTTTGGTAGAAAGGTTCTTGAACAGTTCGAAAAAAACGGTGTTTCTTTCGAGCATATGCCATCAGGTATTGATACAATGACAGTTATGGTTAATCAGGATGAGTTCTGTGACAAAGAACAGGCTATTCTTGCCGGTATTCACAGAAATACTTCTCCTGACTCAATTGAAATCGATTCAGACATCGCCCTTATCGCTATTGTTGGTAGAGGTATGAAATCTCAGAGAGGTACAGCCGGCAGAATCTTCTCTGCACTCGCTCATGCCCATGTTAATGTCAAGATGATTGATCAGGGTTCAAGTGAGTTAAACATCATCGTAGGTGTTGCTGACCAGGATTTCGAAAAAGCTTTAAGAGCTATATATGATATTTTTGTAACTACACAGTTATAAAACATACAAATAGGGCTGTCGCTTTAACGAATGAAAATTCTTTAAAGCAACAGCCCCTTTTTCATTTTGTTAATAAATTGTCATTGCATTAATTGATAACTTCAACGCCTGGTATTTCAAGACATTTATTTCCATTCTCTTTAGCATACTTTTCTGCATATGACCCTTTTTGTGCATATATCGATATTTCCTTTGGAATCGACTCAATATATGTGACAGAATTAGGAATATGTATACCCTTCAGATTCTTACATTTATCAAACGAGTTACCACAAATCTCTTTTACTTTATTCCCAAAGCCCACTTCCTCAAGAGCAGTACAACCTTCAAATAAATCAGTTACAATTCCATCACTTGGATTTACTCCATACACCTTCTTAAGAGATACACATAATGCAAATGCTTTTTTACCGATACCCTTAATATTATTAGGTAGGTTAAATGCCACCAGTGATGTACAATGTAAAAATGCCTCGTCTCCAATAGAAACTAATTCTTCTTGGTTAGTGTCATAATATACATACTGCACACCAGTCCAATTCTCGAATGCATTATTCTGAATGTTCTTCACATTTGAATTAATATAGATTCCCTGTACATCACTATTATCTGGAAGATTTCCAATCTCTTCAACTTCCTTGCCACCTATTGTACAAGGTATATGCATTATCGTTGATGTACCTACATATTCATCGATTACAATATTGCCATTCTCATTTTCATGATACTTAAAATCATTCTCTTTATTCTCTTCTGTGCCACTCAAAGTCGATAGTGTTAACTTCTTAAAATTCAGGGTTTCAGATTCGACTTCACTCTCATCGTTATCCGTAATTTTGCCATTCTCACCACAACTGGCCATTATCACTGCTGTTAATATAACCAAAAAACATAATAGTGTCTTTCTCACAGACTACCTCCCTTTCCTACTATTGCAGTATATTGCAACATATCACGTAAATCAATTCCGTCACTTACATTGCAAACACACATATTCTAAAAAGACAGTTCCAAACTTATATGTCCGGAAATGTCTTTTTCTGATTATATTAATAAATCGGATATTTATCAGTTAATGTCTTAACCAATCTCATCGCTTCATCTTTGTTAGCTTCTACATCGTTAACTAATAATGAAATAGCTTCTGCAATTGTATCCATATCAGCTTCCACCATACCTCTTGATGTTACAGCAGGTGTTCCAAGTCTTATACCACTTGTTACAAATGGTTTCTGCGGATCATTTGGAATAGCATTCTTATTACATGTAATCTTTGCAGCATCTAAAAGCTTTTCACACTCTTTACCTGTTACGTTCTTACTTCTTAAATCAACAAGCATAAGATGATTGTCTGTACCGCCTGATACTAAATCAAATCCTCTGTCTGTAAGTCCCTTTGCAAGTGCTTTTGCATTATTCTTAACGCCTGTCATATATACCTTAAAGCTGTCGTCAAGGGCTTCCTTAAAACATACAGCCTTAGCTGCTATTACATGCATAAGTGGTCCACCCTGGATACCTGGGAAAACAGCCTTGTTAAAGTTTATCTCTTTTGCAAATTCTTCGCTCTTGCACAGAATCATGCCACCTCTTGGTCCTCTAAGTGTCTTATGTGTTGTAGTTGTAACTACATCAGCATAAGGAATTGGGCTCATATGTAAGCCCGCTGCTACAAGACCTGCTATGTGTGCCATATCTACCATAAGATATGCACCAACTTCATCTGCAACTTCTCTAAACTTCTTGAAATCAATTTCTCTTGCATATGCACTGGCACCAGCAACAATAAGCTTTGGCTTAGATTCAATTGCTATACGTCTAAGTTCATCATAATCAATAAATCCATCATCATTAACACCATAAGGAACAATGTTAAAATATGCACCTGACATATTTACAGGACTACCATGTGTAAGATGTCCACCATGTGCAAGGTTCATACCCATCACTGTATCTCCCGGCTTCAACATTGCAAAGAATACAGCCATATTAGCCTGTGCACCTGAATGTGGCTGCACATTAACATATTCACATCCAAATAACTTCTTTGCTCTTTCAATAGCAAGTGTCTCTACAATATCTACGTATTCACATCCACCGTAGTATCTCTTTCCTGAATATCCTTCAGCATACTTGTTAGTTAAGTGACTTCCCATAGCTGCCATAACTGCCTTACTAACAATATTCTCTGATGCAATCAATTCGATATGATCTCTCTGTCTGTCAAGTTCCTGTGTCATTGCCTGTGCAACTTCAGGATCAAAATTCTGTACTTCTTCAAATGAAAACATAAAAATTACCTCCAATTATGAAAAGTTTATAATTAAATATACAAAAATCAATACAAGAATAATAAGCGTAGCCCTCGCTTCAATTCTTCTGTAATTTCCAAGTCTATTGGACTTTACAACCCCTTTTTTGGATATCTGTTTTGCTATCTCTTTTGCTTTTTTTTCATCAGCTTCATCAACATATATACCCTCACCAAAAACTGACATACCACCTTTTATCACAAGGTAGTCCAAAGCCCCTTCTGTCTTCGTATAACTGTTGATTCCATAGCTGTTTAATGCCTCTACAATAAGAGCAGCCTCATTCTTATCCTCAGCATTATATATACTTTTATACCCCATTATTCTTCCTCTTCTTCCCTTTCCTCTTCCTGAATATCAATGGCAATCGAAAGCTCCTCCAACTGTTTTACATCTACCACATCCGGTGCATTTGTCATGAGACATGATGCATCTTTCACTTTAGGGAACGCAATAGTATCACGAATATTATCTTCCTTAACCATATGCATTACAAGTCTGTCAAGACCAAACGCAAGACCTGCATGTGGTGGAACACCGTACTTAAACGCATTGAGAAGGAATCCAAATCTGTCGTATGCCTGCTCTTTTGTAAATCCAAGTACCTCAAACATCTTTTCCTGTATATCATCCTGATGGATTCTCACACTACCTCCGCCAAGCTCAGTTCCGTTAAGAACGATATCGTAAGCTTTAGCTCTTACTCTTGACGGATCACTGTCTAAGTACTCAAGATCTTCCTCCATCGGCATTGTAAATGGGTGATGCATAGCTACATATCTGCCCTGTTCTTCTGAATACTCAAGTAATGGGAACTCTGTAATCCACAGGAAATTAAATGTATCCTTATCTAACAATCCAAGCTGACTTGCCATTTCACATCGAAGTGCTCCAAGTACTGCATATACAACACTGTCCTTATCTGCAGCAAAGAGTAACAAATCTCCAGGCTTACCTTCCATTGCTTCTACCAGAGCTTTAAGTTCTTCTTCTGTCATGAATTTTGCAAATGAAGACTTATATGTTCCGTCTTCATTAACCGCAAGATAAGCAAGACCTTTTGCACCATATGTCTTTGCAAATTCTACAAGTGCATCTATTTTCTTACGTGGCATAGCTCCCTGACCAGATACATTAATACCTCTGACTGAACCGCCATTTTCAAGTGCGCCCGTAAACACTCCAAATCCACAATTCTTCACAACCTCTGATACATTCTTAAGCTCCATACCAAATCTTGTATCCGGCTTGTCTGAACCATATCTGTCCATAGCTTCCTGCCATGTCATTCTCTTAAACGGAACAGGTATATCTACTCCAAGAATGTCTTTCCATAACTTCTGGAGTAATCTTTCGTTTACATCGATTACATCATCTACATCAACAAATGATAATTCCATATCTATCTGAGTAAATTCCGGCTGTCTGTCTGCACGAAGATCTTCATCTCTGAAGCATTTGGTAATCTGAAGATACCTGTCGTATCCGGAGCACATAAGTAACTGCTTAAACAACTGCGGTGACTGTGGTAGAGCATAAAATGTTCCGGGATGTACTCGGCTTGGTACAAGATAATCTCTTGCTCCTTCCGGAGTACTCTTTGTAAGCATCGGTGTCTCAATTTCTAAGAAACCTTCTTCTGCCAAAAATGATCTGACTAAAGTTGTTATCTCACTTCTTACTTTAAGATTTCTCTGAAGTCTTGGCTTTCTTAAATCGAGATATCTATATTTAAGTCTTAATTCATCCTTGGTATTAGCACCATCTTCGATTGGAAATGGTGGTGTTAAAGCTTCTGATAAAATTCTAAGTTCTGACACAACAATCTCAATATCACCTGTCTTAAGATTGTCATTCACAGCCCCTTCTCTTTTTTGAACCTTACCAACTGCTGCAATAACGAATTCATTTCTAAGTGTCTCAGCCTTCGCAAAGCCTTCACTATGAACACAATTCTCATCGAACACTAACTGAAGTATTCCTGAACGGTCTCTTAAATCAATAAAAATCAGGCTTCCAAGGTTTCTTCTCTTCTGAACCCATCCCATTACGGTAACTGTTTCACCTATATTTTTATTTGATACTTCTGTACATCTGTGACTTCTTTTAAGTCCTCTCATTGATTCAGCCATAATTAAAATCTCCTTTATTTGTAACTAATTGTATATTTTAGAATAATTATGCGTATTTATCAAGCACTTTATATTCCCATCAGCTTTTCAATATCATGCGTATTAATTACTCTCTGAAATGCTAAAAATATTTTCATATCAAAATTTGTCACTTCATCTATCATAAGCTCTAACGCCGTTTCAGGTGGAAACGCCTTCCTGTAGTATCTGTCAGAAATAAGTGCACCAAACACATCACATACTCGCAAAATTCTCGCACCTATCGGTATTTCTTCACCTTTTAAATTACCGGGATAGCCAGAACCATCGTAATTTTCATGATGATAGAGAACACTCTCCTGAACAAATTCTGAAAATTTCTTTTCTTTTACTATGTCATAGCTCAACTGTGAGTGCATCCTTGTATATGCCATTTTCTCTACATGCGTCCTATTCTCGTCATGGTCGTACAAAAATGCTGCAAGTCTGATTTTGCCAATATCATGAAGCAAACCTGCCATTGCAAGCTCATAACAAATCTCTTCCTCTAACTCCATCTCTTTTCCAATTGCATAAGCCAGATTGCTTACACATATCCCATGTGAGATGGCATTCTCTAAGATGTCTTCAAACTCTTTTTCCATTCACATACAGCCTTTCTTTTTCTTTCAATCATTTCATCAACTCTGCTTATGTATTCTTTAACGTCCTTAACATTTTCCACTCTCTCTATCTTCTCTTCCCCAGGATATACAATCTTTGTGGATGCTCCTGCTCCAAGTGCAATTATCGGATGTTTCTCCTCCATAATCAAAATATTATATATCCCTGCTTTTCCGGGAACAGAATATCCAACATTCTCCATATTCCCGGTCATATTTTTCTGCCTGTAAAGATAATATGGTTCCATTCCCATCTCTGCCGCACTATTGTACGTAAGAGTCATTATCTCTTCACTATTGTTATACGCATATCTGTCATACTCTTCTTTAAAAATATTAAGCCTTGCAGCCCTCTTTACCGCAAGGGAATGAATTGTTATACTGTCTGGCTTTAAAAGTTTTGTCTCTTCCATAGTCATTCTTATATCATCAATAGTCTCCTCAGGAAGTCCAACAATAAAATCCATATTGATATTGTCAAAGCCCGCTTCTCTCGCCATCAAAAATGCTTCCCGGACCTGTTCAACAGTATGTCTTCTTCCAATAATATCAAGAGTCTTCTGTTTCATAGTCTGAGGGTTTACGGAAATCCTTGTAACATTATGTTTTTTCAGAACCTCAAGCTTTTCACGTGTTATACTGTCTGGCCTTCCAGCCTCAACTGTAAATTCAAGATTATGTGAAAAATCTAATTTTTCTCTAATTGCTGTCATTAGATAATCAAGCATATCCGGCTCAAGCGTTGTCGGTGTTCCGCCGCCAATATATATTGTATTCATATGCATATCTGCAAATTCTTTTGATACAAAATCAATCTCTTTTATCACAGCATCAAGATAACCCTTCACCATTTTTTTATATGCTGATATCGGGTATGATGTGAAGGAACAATAAAGGCATGTTGTAGGGCAAAACGGAATACCGATATACACACTATAACCTCTTTTATAATCAATATCCCTTAAAATGTTAAGCTCATTCTCACTTACCTTAATACTAAGGTCAGCCTTTTTGTCAGATATGTAATATGTATCTTTTATTCTTCTTTTAACATCCTCTTTGCTCATGCCGTCGGCAAGCATTTTGCTTGTAATCTTTGTTGGTCTTATACCTGATAATGTACCCCAGGGAAGTGTCTTTCCTGTAATCTCATAAAGCACATCATATATAAGCCTTTTTAGAATATTTTTCGTCTCCACTCTATCCGAATAATCAGTAAATACACAGACTTCTTTTGTTAGATTTAATTCTCTGTCGTAAACCTTTAATATTAATTTATCTCTATTCGCAGCATCCTCACACACTAAATAACAGAAGCTCATGACAAACTTTACTGTTTCATCACACGCTTCTGCCACCAACGCTTCTCCCGGCATTATGCTTTTAAGCTCCTCACCGGGATAAAATCCTCTTATCAATGCCTGAATATCATATTCAAAATTAAATTCATTTTCAAATCTGATATAGATCATTTTAATAATTACCTCTTTCAAATCCTATGGTAGTCTCATCCCCATGTCCCGGTAACACTCTTACATCATCAGGAAGCTTTAGCAATTTATCTTTGATTGACGATATTATGTCACTATAACTTCCTGTTGGAAAATCATATCTCCCATGGGAATTACAAAACAGAGTATCCCCACTAAATAAAGTCTTGCCCGCCTGAATATAATAGCAACAGCTCCCTATTGTATGTCCCGGCGTGCCAATTACTCTTATATTCTCACCGATTAACGTTAACTCCTCCCCATCACACAAGAATTCATCAGCAGATAATGTCAATGGCTTTCTAATCATATGCCCAAGATTATTATCTGTCTCCAGAATTTGCTTTTCTTCCCCCATGGCATATATTTTGATTCCAAAATGTGCTCTAAGCTCGTCTGCAGCACCTATATGGTCAAAATGTCCATGTGTTAATAAAACAGCTACAGGTGTCAGTTCAAGTTCTTCAATCTTAGATACTATCATGTGACACGCAGCCGCCGGATCTACTACAAAGCACTCCCTCGTCTCTTCATTGTACGCAATATACGTGTTTGTAGATATTGGTCCTAATACCATATTCGTTACTTTCATAATTACCTCTAGCTTCTTGTTCTCTCAATATCAAGGATGCTCTCTACACTGCGCATCTTGTCAATAAGCTTATTAAGCTCTTTTGCGCTTCCGATTTCAAATCCCATCGTAATTGTAGCCAGTCCCTGCTTACTGGTTCTGACATTCATATTAGTGACATCAATCTTTCTCTCAGTGGTGATTTTTGAAAGGTCAGCAAGAATACCTGTTCTGTTGTTTGCAAAAATCTTAATCTCTGCACTATATTTGCTGCCACCTGTTTCACAGCCTTTCATCCACTCTGCCTCAATCATTCTTGCTCTTTCAAGCTCCGGAAGGCTTATCATATTCACGCAGTCAGTCCTGTGGATAGATATACCTCTTCCTCTGGTAACAAAACCAACAATTTCATCTCCCGGTACAGGACTGCAGCATTTTGAAAAACGAACTGCAACATCATCAATTCCCTTAACGACGATTCCACCTGTTGATCTCTTAACCTTCTTTTCCTTGCCCTCACTCACAGCCTCTAATACTTCTTCATCTGTAAGCTTCTTCTTGTGGTTCTTTTCATATTCTTCCACAAGTTTATTCATTACCTGTCCTTCTTTTAATCCACCATGCCCTATTGCAGCAAGAACTGAATCCCAGTCCCTGAATCCGTATTTTGTAAATACTTTTTCCATAAACTCCGGCTTAGTATAATCCGACAATACAATAGCTCTTGATTTACAATATTTTAAAAGCATTTCTCGACCTTTTGCAATATTGTCCTCCTTGAGCTGTGACTTAAACCACTGGTTAATCTTGTTCTTTGCCTGTGTACTCTTTACAATATTAAGCCAGTCTCTACTCGGTCCCGGCGAATTCTGCGATGTAATTACTTCGATTCTGTCACCGTTTTTTATCTTGTACTCAATAGGAACCATCTTGCCGTTAACTCTGGCACCGACCATCCTGTTACCCACTGCAGTATGTATTGCATAAGCAAAGTCGATTGGATTAGAGCCGTTTGGAAGATTTAATACATCTCCTGATGGTGTAAAACAATATACATTCTCTGAAAAAAGATCAAGGTCACTCTTTAATAAGCTTAAGAACTCTCTATTATCTGACATCTCCTTCTGCCACTCAAGAATCTGCCTTAACCAGCTAAGCTTTGCCTCTTCATTCTGGGTGTTCTTTCCATCAATTCCCTCTTTGTATTTCCAATGAGCTGCGATACCATATTCAGCAGTTTTGTGCATCTCATATGTTCTAATCTGAATCTCAAAAGGCAAACCTCCGGTACCTATAAGTGTCGTGTGAAGTGACTGATACATATTTGCCTTTGGCATGGCAATATAATCCTTAAATCTTCCCGGTATCGGCTTGTACATCTCGTGGATTATACCAAGTGCCGCATAACAGTCCTTGACACTGTCTACCAATATTCTGACTGCAAACAAATCATAAATCTGATCAAGTGTCTTGTCCTGATTAATCATCTTTCGATACACACTGAACAGATGCTTTTCTCTTCCTGCTACCTTGGCATCTATTCCTGCCTTTTGCATATGATTTTCCACCTCAGCCACTGTATCCTCAATAAACTTTTCACAGGAAGCTTTTCTTTTGGTAGTCTTCTCTATTAAATCAAAATATACATCCGGCTTTAAATATCTGAGTGCAAGATCATCTAATTCTATCTTAATCTTGGAAATACCCAGCCTGTGTGCAATTGGTGCATAGATTTCCATTGTCTCTTTTGCTTTTTCCTTCTGCTTCTCAGGCTTCATAAATTCAAGTGTTCTCATATTGTGAAGTCTGTCCGCAAGCTTAATAAGTATTACCCTGATATCCTTTGCCATCGCCAGGAACATTTTACGAAGATTCTCTGCCTGAACTTCAATCTTGTCAGCATCATAAGACAGCTGTGTGAGCTTTGTTACACCATCTACAAGAAGTGCAATTTCCTCACTGAACTCTCTTGCTATATCTTCATATGTGTATTCAGTATCCTCCACAACATCATGAAGAAGACCCGCTACGATTGTCTCTTTATCAAGCTCTAACTCTGCTAAAATAATACCTACTGCAATAGGATGAATTATATATGGTTCACCCGATTTTCTCTTCTGCTCTTTATGTGCACTTCTTGCTAAATTGTACGCTTTCTCTACCATCGATGTATCCGTTGATGGATGATACTTAAGTATTGAGCATATCAATTTCTGATACAATTCATCCGGATTCTCAAATTCCTCCGGTGCTTTCACACGATGTGTTGAAATTTCTTCACCTGTTTCTGCCATAACTATCACGTGCCTTTCCTAGTTTCTCCACTTCCCCTGAAACTTATATACAATTACTCTAAATTATAATTATTTTTTAAAAAAATTGCAATATTTATTCTTCACTTTCCGCCATCATCGGTGTAAAAGTTCTCTTATCATTTAAAGTTTTTACAGATTTAGCTCTTTTAACAGCCTCTTCACAAAAATAATCCTGTGAAAGTAATCTTGTTTTTCCTCTCTTGTCAACTTTTTTGTATATGTTATCTCTCGTAAGCACATGTGCTTTCATTGTGTCATTTAACTGTATCTCCAGTATGTGAATCACTTCACTCTTAAGTTCTTCATCAAGCACCGGAAAGAGTATTTCTACTCTCTTATCCAGATTCCTCGGCATCCAGTCAGCACTTCCCATGTACACTTCTTCATCGCCATCATTATGAAAATAAAATATTCTGCTGTGTTCAAGGAATCTTCCCACAATAGACCGAACCCTAATATTCTCGCTAACGCCTTCAATACCTACTCTAAGACAACAGATTCCTCTGATAATCAAATCAATCTGTACACCTGCCTGTGAAGCCTCATATAGTGCATTTATTATTTTTGCATCACATAGAGAATTCATCTTTGCCACAATAAATGCCTTCTTTCCTTCCTTTGCATTCTTTGTTTCTCTTTTTATAAGGTGCATAAATTTATCTCTAAGCCAGAGAGGAGCAATTGCAAGCCTGTTCCATGAAGGTGGCTCGCTGTAACCTGAAATCATATTAAACACAGCTGTCGCATCCTCACCTATCTGACGGTTGCATGTAAGAAGTCCCATATCTGTATAGAGCTTGGCTGTCGCATCATTGTAATTACCTGTTCCGAGATGAACATACCTCTTGATTCCATCCTCTTCTTTTCTGACTACCAATGTTATCTTGCTGTGTGTCTTTAATCCAACAAGTCCATATATTACGTGACATCCTGCTTTTTCAAGCTTTCTTGCCCAAATGATATTGTTCTCTTCATCAAATCTCGCCTTAAGTTCCACTAACACTGTTACCTGTTTTCCATTTTCAGCTGCTTTTGCAAGCGCAGCAATAATAGGTGAATGACCGCTTACTCTGTACAGTGTCTGCTTAATTGCAAGAACATTTTTATCCTCTGCTGCTTCCTCAACGAACTTTATAACATTTTCAAAGGTCTGATACGGATGATGTAAAAGTACATCTCCATGTTTTATCTGGGTAAAGATATCCTCATCAGTACAAAGCTTTGGAACAGGCTGTGGAACATATTTCTTATCCTTGTATTTATCAAAGCCTTCCATTCCATATATCTTCATCAAAAAAGTCAGGTCTATAGGTCCTGAAAGACTAAAGATATCTTCATCCTTAACCTTTAACTCTTTTCTTAAATACTTAAGAAGCTCCTTATCAATTCCCTCTTCCACTTCCAGTCTTATTACCTCGCCCCATTGACGCTTTTTAAGCTGTTTTTGAATCTCTTTTAATAAATCTGCCGCCTCGTCTTCTTCAATTGACAAATCCGCATTACGCATAATCCTGTAGGGACTTACACTGAGCACCTTGTAGTTCAAAAACAATTTGTCAATATTGGCTTCTATTATCTTCTCAAGGAGAATCACTGTTGTTACATCTTCTGATTCTGATGGAAGCTTGACAACTCTATCCATCACAGAAGGAACCTGAACGGTGGCAAATGTAATCTCCTTATCCTTCTTCTGAATTAGTGCACCTATATTCAGTGTCTTGTTTCTGATCAGCGGAAATGGCCTTGACGAATCCACAGCCATAGGTGTCAGAACCGGATATATCTCATTCTTAAAATAGCTGTCTGCATAAGCTATCTGTTCTTCATTAAGCTCACTGTAGTCCAACTTTATATGAAGACCTACCCCCTTTAATTCAGGCATCAGATGCTTTGATAATTCATTATACTGTTCTTTTACAAAGTCCTGCATCTTCTTTGATATTAGTTCTAACTGTTCCTTAGGTGTGAACCCCGCTATATCTTTTTTCTCGCATTTCACATGCGCCATATCTTTTAACGATGCAACTCTTATCATACAGAATTCATCAAGATTTGATGCCGTTATACTTAAGAATTTGATTTTCTCAAACAAAGGATTACCCTTGTCTTTCGCTTCCCCAAGTATTCTGTAATTAAAATCTAACCAGCTTAATTCTCTGTTTGTATATAATTCCTGCATACTTTCCTCCATTCCATTATCTTCCACTTTGCTTTATTATTGGCCTTACTCCGTAAACATCCTCAAAATACTTTGCCCTCCTGTCAAATAGGCCCTTCTCTAAGGTTAAATCATCCTTCGTCTTTGTCTTTATATACATTTTGTTATCTTTGAGAGTAATACTTATATCCTTTATCTTGTTCTTGTGACTTCTGTCAATGGCTGTTGCCAGCTTAAGTATTGCCGTAAGCTTGGCAATTAACAAGTCATTATCATCCTCTGCCGTCTCAAAAATATTAATTGCGTTGTTCTTTACAATTCTAGCCACTATCTCCCTCTCCTCATCAGATAAACCTATTATCTCAGAGTGAGTAATTATATCATATGCACACTCAGACGAGTCAACACTGCTTACATACTTACCTATATCTGACAGAATCGTTGCAATCTGCAATAAAAATTCATCTCTTCGCTGTAAGCCATGAAGCTTCTTTGTCTCTCTAAAAATAGTATTGACATTCTTCTGTAACGCTTCCACATAATCCATATCTGTCATATATCTTTTTGCCATATTAGTAACTGATAGAATTACATCTTTATCAAAATCATGATTTACTGTAAGCAACTTATTCCTGATACAATAATGAGCAGCCATTCCGTCACATAAATCTATGTTTGGTATCCAGATACATTGTGCCTGTGTTTCTTCAAATACTTTTTTGTACACCTGCACACAAGGTATGATAAGTGAAGCTTTTTCTTCCGAAATTAAAAGTTTATCAGATATCTGCTGTGGCGATTTTGCCTCAAAGGATTTAAACCTCTCCATAAACTGTTTTCGGTTCATCTCCTCCTTCAACCTGTTTTCGCTTCCCTTTCTCGAAAACTGAACAATATCATCACCAAGCGCTATAATATTATTAATAGGGGCATCATTCAGGTGCATTCGCTTAAAAGCATCTATATCATTATCTATAAGCTCATTTATCAGATAATCAAAATGGTCCCTGTCATTGCTGAGACTGTATAGAAGTTCTCGTATTCTAAGAGTTCCAAGCTTTAGATTTCTGGTAGTTATCAAACCACCCTTTTCATATATTGATATCTGTATACTGCCAGAACCTACATCTACAACTGCCGTTCCTTCACTTGTAAGTTCTTCGAACTTTTCATTCTTAAAAAGAAACCCTTTAAGCGCAATAAATCTCTGTTCAGCATTACTGATAAGCTGAACAGAGATTCCTGTGCTGACTTTTATTCTATCTAAGATAATCTGGCAGTTTTTTGCTTCTCTGATACCACTGGTCGAGTAAGCATCATACGCACTTACCCTGTACATAGACATAGTGTCAGAAAAGTTCTTTAAAACATGGCATAGCTCATTTATGGTATCTGCTTCTACTTTTCCGGAAGTGTAAGTATCCTTGCCGATTTCAAGCACATACCTTAAATGATCAACTACTACTATTTTGTTCTTCGCAGATATCTCATATATCTTCATCTGCACATCATAAGAACCAACATCGATTGCCGCATAAATAGTTACTGCCATAAACATCCCGCCTTTTTATATTAATAATTGCCGTAAATAATTAACTTGTTAGTCTCTTCCTGTAAGCCTCTGAGTGCATTCTTCACACCTGAATCATCAAGCTTTCCTTCAAACTCCACATAGAATCTGTATTCCCAGTTATTACCTTCTCCCAGTGGTCTTGATTCAATTTTGGTCATATTAAGACCATTGTATATAAAATGTGATAATGCATTGTAAAGAGTACCACTCTTATGTGGAAGCTCAAAGGATACAAATACCTTCTTTGCGTCTTTTCTGTATACACTCTTCTTGCTTACAATGATGAACTTTGTAGTGTTATTACTAACTGTCAAATCCTTTTTTAACACCTTAAGATTATATATTCTTCCTGCATTCTCACTGGCGATTGCAGCTTTGCTTATATCCTGTTCATCTATAACTTTCTTGGCACTTAGTGCTGTGTTGCTCTGACCTATTCTCTGCCAGTCCTTGTGTTCATCAAGAAAATCGCTACACTGCATAAGTCCCTGTGGATGTGAGTATACAACCTTTATATCTTCGATTGTAGCTTCCTTAAGACCAAGCAATGCATGCTTTGGACGCACACTGGTCTCATCCACTATGTAATTATTGTACTCTGTTAACAAATCATAAACATCACTAACCATACCTGCTGTTGAGTTCTCAATTGGAAGCACGGCATAATCTGCTTCTTCATTCTTAACTGCTTCCATAGCATCTCTCCAGGTAGGAACCATAAAGTTATCAACATCTTCTCCAAAATAGTTAAGCATTGCTTCATGACTGTAAGCTCCCGGAACTCCCTGATATACAACCCTAACATTATCTCTTTTTATATCTTCCACCTGTGTAATCTGGATATTATCAGGAACACCATGCTCTGTTAATTTTCTGTACTGTAATTTTCTGCTTATTGCCATTATCTGTGAAAATAATTCTTCCACACTCACTTCATTAAATTCATTAGAAGCATATGACTTTACCTTGCTAATCTTCTCTTTTTCTCTTCTGGTATCAAGAACCTCTTTACCATTTTCTATTTTGTAATCAGCAACGTCCCCTGATAACTTCATTCTCTTCTCAAATAATTCTACTATCTCTTTATCTATTACGTCTATTTTGTCTCTAATTTCTAATAAATCCATTTTCCTCTCCATTCCGTATTTCTATATATTTAAAAAAGCTACATAACCTTTTTTAGTCTCATATACGTCAGCTTTACTTACCACTTCCCATGGAGCATGCATATTAAGTACTGCCACACCGCTGTCAATCACTTCCATTCCATATAAAGAAAGAATATATGCGATTGTACCGCCACCTCCGAGGTCCACCTTACCAAGCTCTGCCGTCTGGTATGCTACGTTATCATTATCGAGTGCGTTTCTTAACACAGCAATATATTCTGCATTTGCATCATTAGAGCCAGATTTGCCTCTTGAACCTGTAAACTTGTTAAATACCATACCATATCCCATAAACGCAGCATTTTTCTTCTCGAAGGCTGACGAATATGTCGGGTCAAAGGCAGCACTTACATCCGATGAAAGCATTCTTGAATTGGCAAGAGTTCTTCTAAGCTTAATATCCGAATAATCTGTAAGTCTGTCAATAACCTCTGCCACTGAATTCTCAAAAAAACGTGACTTCATACCGGTTGCACCAACACTGCCGATTTCCTCTTTATCCACTAGTATGCAGCAGGATGTTGTTGCTACCTTATCCACCTCAAGCATAGCAACAAGGGATGTGTATGCACATACCCTGTCATCCTGTCCATACGACATTATCATACTTCTGTCAAGACCGGCTTCTCTTGCTTTTCCTGCAGGAACTACCTCTATCTCTGCTGATATAAAATCTTCTTCCTCAATATTATATTTATCTTTGAGAATCTTAAGAATGTTCTCCTTAACTGCATCCTTATCCTTGTCAGCCACAGGAATACTTCCAATGATTACATTTAAATCTTCGCCCTCAATTACTTTTGCAGCCTTCTTCTCAAGCTGCTCCTGTGACAAATGAACCAGCAAATCTGAAATAAACATAACAGGGTCATTCTCATCTTCACCTACAACCACATCAATAACTGTTCCATCTTTTTTAACCACCACACCATGAAGTGCAAGCGGAACCGTTACCCACTGGTACTTCTTTATTCCACCATAGTAATGAGTGTCAAGGTATGCTATCTCCGACTCCTCATAAAGCGGATTCTGTTTGATATCAAGTCTCGGTGAATCAATATGGGCACCAAGAATATTTATTCCATTTTCAATATCATTAGTTCCGATGTTAAAAAGAATAATTGATTTCTTCATATTAACAGCATACACTTTATCGTATGGCTTAAGCTTTTCACCATTCTTAATGATTTCTTCTAAATCTCTGTAACCATATTTTTTAATCAACTCTACTGTATAATTGACACATTCTCTCTCAGTCTTTCCCTTACTCAAGAAATCCATATATCCTCTATTCAATTCATTTAGTTCTTCAAGCTGTGTATCCTTATATGATTTCCAAACATTCTTCTTATCCATCGCTAAAAAATCTCCTTTATCAATCTTTAGATTCCTTCCAAATCAAATGGTGGAATATATTCTTTGTTTGCACTAGTCCTCTCCTGCATATATCCATTATCAAGTCCAAGCTCTATTGCTCTGTCAAGTACTCTGTTATATTCATATGTAGTAAGTCGCCTGTTAATCTCCTTATGTTCAAAGCTCTTATAACAAGGCGTATACTGACTCATAAGACTGATAACATACTCATTCCTGTTTAAGTTATTCGCAATCCATTCAAGTATATTGATTGAATCACTGACTCCACCAGGCAACACAAGATGCCTTATAATGACACCCTTTTTCATAAGTCCCCTATCATCATAAACAGGCTTTCCAACCTGTTTTATCATCTCACAAAGGGCACTTGTCGATTTATTAAAATAATCCGTGGCGTTTGAATATCTTATCGCTCTGTCGTCACTGTAATATTTAATGTCGTGAAGAAAAATATCTACATATCCTGACAATCTCTTTACTGTCTCTAAGCTTTCGTATCCACCTGTATTATATACAACAGGAATAGTTAAATCTCTGTTTATATTATCTAGCACATTTATTATTTTGTCAACATAATGGGTGGGTGTTACCAGATTTATATTGGCAGCTCCCTTCTCCTGCAGTTCAAGAAAAATTTCCCCAAGACGCTCCATACTTATATCTTTCCCAAAACCATTATGACTTATGTCATAATTTTGACAGTAACAGCATTTCAAATTACAGCCCGAAAAGAAAACTGTTCCACTGCCACATTCACCGCTTATACAAGGCTCTTCCCAAAAATGAAGGGCTGCTCTTGCAACCCTTATCTTGTCAGTCCCATTGCAGTAACCTGATGTAACTTTTCTGTTTACGCCACATTCTCTCGGACAAAGTCTGCACCCCTCTAACATAACTTAGAAAACTCCTCGAGATTCCAAACCTTATCAACCAGCCCATCAATAAATTCAGGCTCGTGACATACGATAAGTATTGAGCCTTTATATTCTTTAAGCGCTCTTTTTAAATCTTCCTTGGCATCTACATCCAGATGGTTTGTAGGCTCATCAAGAAGTAAAATGTTAGTCTGGTTATTAAGCAGTTTGCAAAGTCTGACCTTAGCCTGCTCACCACCACTTAACACCTTTACCTTACTCTCAATATGCTTAGTTGTAAGACCGCATTTTGCAAGTGCCGATCTCACTTCATACTGTGTATAAGATGGAAACTCCTCCCAAATCTCTTCAATACATGAATTCTCAGAAGGAGTTATCTCCTGTTCAAAATATCCAATCTCAAGATAATCTCCAAGTTCAGCCTTTCCCTCAAGTGGCTTAATTAGACCAAGTACGCTCTTTAAGAAGGTAGTCTTACCTATACCATTGGTTCCGACAATCGCTATCTTCTCTCCTCTTTCCATCCTTAAATTAATAGGTGTTGAAAGTGGTCTGTCATATCCGATTACAAGATCTGTTGTCTCAAAAATCATTCTGCCGGGAGTCCTTGCTTCCTTGAAGAAAAACTCAGGCTTTGGTTTTTCCTTTGCAAGCTCAATAACATCCATCTTATCAAGCTTCTTCTGTCTTGACATAGCCATATTCCTTGTAGCAACTCTTGCCTTGTTACGTGCCACAAAATCCTTAAGCTCATCAATTTCCTGCTGCTGTTTCTTATATGCAGCCTCAAGCTGTGATTTCTTCATCTCATACACTTCCATGAACTTATCATAGTCGCCCACATATCTGTTAAGCTCCTGATTCTCCATATGATAAATCAAATTGATTACACTATTCAAAAATGGTATATCATGAGAAATAAGAATAAATGCATTCTCATATTCCTGTAAATATCTCTTAAGCCACTCAATATGCTTAACATCCAAATAGTTGGTAGGCTCGTCAAGAAGTAAAATATCAGGCTTTTCAAGTAACAGTTTAGCAAGCAGCACCTTAGTTCTCTGTCCACCGCTAAGCTCTGTTACATCTCTGTCAAGTCCCAAATCAAGAAGATCAAAGGCTCTCGCTACCTCCTCAACCTTCGCATCAATTACATAAAAATCATGATTTGTAAGCATATCCTGAATTGTGCCAAGTTCATCCATCATAGCCATCATCTCATCCTCGGAAGCTTCACCCATTTTATCACAGATTTCATTCATCTTAGCTTCCATATCAAAAAGATAAGCAAATGCACTTCTAAGTACATCACCTATAGTCATTCCTTCTTTTAACTCTGTATGCTGATCAAGATAACCTACTCTGACATTTTTTGCCCATTCAACCTTACCCTCATCAGGCATAAGCTTTCCTGTCACAATATTCATAAATGTAGATTTACCTTCTCCGGTTGCTCCTAGAAGTCCAATATGTTCTCCCTTTAATAAT
>JBGVIE010000048.1:0-12030 GCA_045122895.1 Lachnospiraceae bacterium | reverse complement strand
AGCAAGCCAAGAAACTATTACAACGTGAAGGATTACTTCCCCCTGATGAACCATTAGCTTCTTGATTTAATTTTCTAACTCTATAACACTTTTAAAAGTTGCCTGCCTTAGACAGCTTATTTAAGTGCGCCAATTTATGGTCTTCCTCTACTTTCTTTCATACTAACCTCACTAGTAATCTGTATATGAAGCACAATTATTTGGTGTCTCATATACGGTAACCATCTTAACCCTGTATCCTGCAAGTATCATCTGATCATAAAAATATTTTGCAATATTTTCTGCAGTAGGTCTGAAATCAAATTCCAATATCCTAAAGCCTTCCTCCAAAAGAGCTTCATATGTCTTCTTTTTGAGACTTCCTTTTTCAATTATTAGTGCGTGGTCCAAGTAATCTACTCTCTCTCTAAGGTCATCTTTAAGCGTTGAAAAATCAACATACATTCCTCTAAGCTGCTTATCCTCTTTAAGTTCTTCTGACATCACTTCCACTTCAACCTTCCACCTATGTCCATGGATATTGCTGCATTTACCTTCATACCCGGCAAGAAAATGAGCCGAGTCAAAACTGTGATCTGTCTTAAGAATATACATACATTCCTCCATCAAAAAAAGGTATGGCAAAAACCATACCTAAAATAATACAATAAAATTATTTAGTCCTGGTTTTGTTTATAGACAGGATGGTACAAACGAACTGTCTTTTTGGATTATACATTGTCAAGCAAAATATATCAAGTCCCAGATTAATATAATGATAACTTCACTAATCCCACCTGATAGCTTCAGTTGGGCGTATTTTAGATGCTATCAATGCAGGAGCAAAACTAAACACAATACCTTGTAACACAGACAATCCAAACATAGATAATATAAGTTCTCTACTTAACACTAATCTCATATCCATATAAAGTTTTCCAATCAAATAAGAGGTTGCCAAATTACATATCACAACTCCTGCCATAAATGTTATAACTGCTGCAACTAGTGCTGTTACTATTCCTTCCGCTACAAATTGATATATGATATCAAATTCTGATGCACCTAGAGCTCGTCTTACTCCAATTTCATACATTCTCTCCTTTACAGAAAAAATATAGATGGTAACAATCATAAATCCTGCTATAAGAATCACAACTACTATCAAAGCATTAATAAATCCCTTTATTTTGCTTTCCAGATTTCTCACTTCTTCAACAAGTATGCTTCTTGATACTATGGAAACATCCAAATCATATAGAGATGATTTTTCACTTAATCCATTAATCAATGCAGCAATATCCTCGTCCTGATCAAGAGTCCCCACATTAACTATATATCTCTCTTCTATATCTCCGCTCTCTACCATATTATTGAGATAACTATATGTGGTATATGCAACACAGCTATTAGTGTAATTATTGTCTACACTTTGTTCTATCAGCTTATTAAATTCCAGGTTCTTTCTACGTGTACAAGGAAGGTCATCAATAATACCAATAACAACAAATCTGTCATATCCATATGGAGACACCACATCTATATATTCGCCTATTGCATTCTCCTTTTGAAACCAGAACATTGCTGTGCTTTTTTCTATAATTGCATAATTCTTACCTCGCCTGATATCTTTATCTGAAAAATCTCTTCCATACAGAAATTTTGCCTTTGCAAGCGACATACTTTCATTAGTCATATAAGGAACAGATGAATCCTCAATTGTATTGTTTAATCCTATGAGATTAACACTATTAGAAATTTTAACGTTCTTATATACATAATCCTTATTGATATCACAAGAAGTATGAAAAATACTATATTTGCCAATTCTTATATCAGCATCATATTTCTTTATTTCTCCTATTAACTTATCCTTTTCATCATACACGATAAAGCTATCCTTATCAAAGTCGTAAGCTTCTTTATACAAGCTGTCGATATAACCATCCACAGCTACATTTCCAAACAAATAAATAAACAGCCCAATTGTTATTCCCAAAACAGTAAGCCAGAATCTAGCTTTATTTCTGAACATATAGAAAATATTTAATTTAATATACAACAATATTTTTTTCATCTCAACTCACCATCCTGCAATGTTAAAATCCTGTCAGCACCAAGATCATCGTGCAAATTATGAGTAACCAATATTATTGTTTTTCCCTCTTTTGCAAGTTTTTTCAACACATTAAAAGTAATATGACTGTTACCGGTATCCAGATTTCCTGTGGGTTCGTCTGCCAATATAATATTAGGCTCTAATGACAAAGCTCTGGCTATTGAAACTCTCTGTTTCTCCCCACCAGACAAATATTGTATCTGAGTGTTTGCCAAACTATTAATCTCCAACTCCTCCATAAGACTTTCGATTCTTTTTTGGTAGTCTTTGTCTAATCTTTTTCTGGAATATAATAATGGCATATAAATATTTTCTACTGCTGTCATATGATTTACAAGATTATAAGACTGAAAAATAAATCCGATATTTTTTGATCTAATATTACTGATTTTTTGATCCGTTAATTTAGATACATCCTTACCATCTATATAAATTTTTCCATAATACTGTCTGTCCAATAATCCCATCAAATTAAGCAATGTGCTTTTACCGGCACCTGACTTTCCGATAATCTGTACATATTCACCTTTTTTAAATCTTGTACTTAACCCATCTATTACGTATCTTCTTCCATCAAAAGTCTTTCTCACATTACTTAATTCTATCATTTTGTCACCTCTTGACTATTACTCAAATAATATCTAAGTGACATTTCATCCCTCGGCATCATAACAATATCATCTTTCCCAACACCTGAAAGTATCTCAACCATAGAATCACCAACAATTCCAACTTCAACCTTACTAATAATATTTGCATCTCCATCTACCAGCATCACACTATATTCATCCTCAAATTCAGAATACATTACAAACTCTAACGGAACTGCTTTTACATTTTTTTTCTTACTGATTACGATGTTGGCATTGCACTTTGCTCCTGGTCTTAACATGATTTTTTGATTATTGTACTTGATATTCAAACGTACCAGACCTTCATTACAATACCCATCTATGTAGGAGATTTCTCCCATAAAACTTTTTTCGTTGTTAGTTAACTCAACTTTTTTATTATACATTGAATCTGTTGCATACTTCTCAGGTATACAAAGTTCTATATACAATTTACTATAATCTATAAACTCAATCGCAACTCCATTTTCGTCCTGATTTACATCTACACAACGGAGCATACTTTCAGCCTTATATTCTTTTCCATTATATGTTGCATATACAAAATCTTTGTTTATTACATCACCTTCCTTAATGTATAACACTATGTTTGAGGCATTCCCTTCAATCAAAACCTGCATTTGTTCTTCTCCATAAACAGGAACAACACTCCCTTCAACACTTATTGTTTTGCTTACATTATCAAGACCCACTTTGTATATTTCGTCATCACTCTTCTCATAGGCAATTTCATCATTATCTAGTAATACTTTGTAATTTGCATCTGTTTTATACATCAAATATATTGAGTATGTACATAATATTAATATGCACCCAATACAAATGTAAAATCCGATTTTTTTAATCATATATCACTTTCCCTTTATGCGACTATAAAGCATCTATATATCTTTCAATATTGCCATACTCTGCATAATCCTTCCATATATATATACCTGGTTCATATACCCACAGATACTTCTGATTATTTTTCTCATATATTATTATCTGAGATGACCTGATTATACAATCCTCTGATATGTCATCACCAAATCCTAACGTATATAATAATGGGATATCCTTATTCTTTTTAAGGTCTAAATCTATCCTATTACTATCATAATTGTTTCCATATATTTCGAGATTTTCAACTTTCAGAAAATCTGCCAACATATAGCTTTCGATTTTAACATCTTTATCAATAGTAAGCGTCAAATTAATTTTATTCTTTTCATCTGGTATATAGCCATAAATACCTGTAAAACCACCACTAATCATCAAACTATTTTCTTCAATTATGCAATCCTCTTTCTCGCAATAATAAGTTGTGTTCTTCACATTAAAATGAGGTGTTGCGTACTCCACAAGCTCGTCGTCAATGTCAAATAATAATTTGTCTATGTCAACATCTATAACTTCATCATATTTTTCACATGCGACATTCACTATTGCAAAATACACATAATAACCATTATATTTAACGCAATTATCCATATCGGTTTCTACGGCAGTAAGCGATAATAAATCATTATTCTCTGCTACATAGCCATTAAAACTAATATCCTTAGCCTTCCTATTAAGCACAATAGGGCAAGATACTGTCTGACTATATTCTTCTTCAAGACACAGCGAATACCGAAGCAAATCTCCTCCACGCACCTCAAGTTTTTTCACTTTTTCCTTGTTTCCACAACCACATAACAGTACCGCAAGCATTGCTATTACTGATAAAATTAATATGTTTTGCTTAATATAATTGGTCATAATCCACCTCTTCTATACTTTTTTCTGATAATAATATTAAAAATATTATACCATTTTAATTAACGACGGTATACAAGTCTAATCTCTTGTCCAAAATTTGAATTGTACGCATATGCATAGTATGTTTTTTTATAATCTCCATTCTTGTACTTATTAACTTTAAATTTATCATAATATCCCATAGCGGCAATTTTATAACTCTTATGTTTAAACTTAGACAACCTATATGTCAAACCGAGAGAAGTACTGTAGTTTGTAGTTACTTTATCTTTATGTTGAGAACCTATATTAACACTTATAACATTTTTAATTCCCAATTCACTAGATACACCATCCTCTACACTTCTTGTCACACTTTTATTAATTGATAAAGTCAATGTCTGACCTTGATTAGCAATCCACTCATCACAATAATATGTAAGACAACGCATATAAGAATTTGTTAAATAATATTTTTCCTTATATGAATCTAACCATAAAAAACCTCCGTTCCATTTATCGGTATATAAATATATTCCACTACCTCTATTATAAGTTATAGTATCTCCTTTATAAAAATATTCATCTGCTGCCCACACTGATTTAACATTAACATTAAGTAGCATACACACCATCAATATCAATCCCGTCATTTTTTTTACAACGGATAAGCTTTTAGTTCTCATTTCTTCATCCATAAATAAATCTCCTTTTTTAATAAAATTAATATGTACACCTATTAAAAAAAGTGATATACTTTTGCCTAGGTATTTTTTTTATAAGTGCTTGGTGTTTGGACTCTGATGGTTTTCGCGAATTTTATCAGAGTCCTCTTTTTATATAAAACATCATTTCAAGAAATAAAACGATGTATTATATCTAACATAGTTCATAGAATTTGCCAATCGAGTAGGCTGGCTCCTACTCGTCGTGCAATTATTGTCATCTCGCCTGTCGGCTCGATTTACATTGGCCGTCATATAGAAATTTGTGCAAGCACAATTTCTGCATGACGGCTTATTGCACAAAAAAAGGCTGCAATGAAACAAGCATTGCAACCAAATCTTCTTAATGACACATATAATCTTATACGTTTTGCGTCCTTACAATTCTATAAGTTTGCCCTATCTTCTTTCAAACATCGACGATTATATATCACAAAAAATATATTGTCAAGTAAAAATTGGTAATATATCAAGTCCCAGATTAATATACGCTACGGTTCACAGTAACTAATATACTCCAAATTCTTTTAGTGATGGAAGTTCATATCCGTCAAAATCAAACATCGCCTGATTATCCCAACTGCTTCCACCATACCACTTGCCTGCATCCTCCGAATCATATGACGCAGAATACGAGCTTGCCCAGCCGGAACCTTTACTCTCCCACAACTCCTTCTTCGCGGCGTTATCACCTGGAACAGGTATCCACGCCGGCTCCCAGTAACACACACTGTATCCTTTATCTCCCACATTTTTTACTGCATCAATTACTTTTTTCACAGCTTCTGTCTGGCCTTCGACAGTATATGGATATATGCCGGCTTCACCGCCTGCGTTATTGGCAAAACCATCACCATCATTAGTTGTGTACGGATATGCCGTCTCTGCCACCATAACTTTTTTACCATATTTCTTTTCAAATATTTCGTTATTATTGTTTTTCTCTTTTTTAGCACACCCCAAAACTACTCCACCTGCCAAAACAACCATAGCAGTAACTGCTATAACCCTTTTTACTGTTTTATTAAGTGGTGCTCTATCAAATAGTGTTTTCTTCATATTCACACCTCATCGCCATTCTATATTGTAAAAATCATAACTGTTCTGTCTTTTATTCTGACCTTATTATTGCTATCAAGGTATATGTTGTTTTTCTCTATATAAGAGTTCTCCTGATATGTGTCAAAAACTATTTTCCAACGTTTTCCACGAGGTGGAGTAGGAAGCTTAAACTCTACATCCTCCCAGTATGCATTGATAGCCAGATAAACCATATCATCCCTTTTATCTTCACGGCCGGCATACATCACACCAATCACGTGAGATTCATAACCGAGGTCCGGTTCAAAAGGAATAACACCATGCTTACTAACACAAGGATACCTAAGAGAGCACTCCTGTGTATCCTTCCTCATAACCGTATGCTTCTTTCTAAACGCAATCATTTTCTTAAAGAATTCAAAAATATTTTTGTGTTTTTTTAAATTGTTCCAGTCAAGCCATGAAACAATGTTATCCTGACAATAGGGATTATTATTACCAAAGCTTGTGTTACAGAACTCATCACCTGCAAAAAACATAGGAGTTCCTCTGCTGCAAAGAAGCGTAGCTGCTGCATTTTTCACCATTCTGTATCTAAGCTTTAACACTTCCGGATCATCTGTCTCGCCCTCAGCGCCACAATTCCAGCTCTTATTATTGTCCTCACCATCAGAATTATTCCAGCCGTTATTCTCATTGTGCTTATAATTGTACGAATACATATCATAAAGAGTAAATCCATCATGACAGTTAAAAAAATTAACCGAAGCATTTTCTCCACGATGCTCTTTTGGATAAATATCCGGCGAACCAATTATTCTCTCCAGGGCAACTCCTGCAAGTCCTTCATCCCCCTTCATAAATCTTCTCATATCATCTCGGTATTTACCATTCCACTCTGCCCATCTATGCCACGAAGGAAAGCTTCCAACCTGATATAGTCCGCCGGCATCCCATGCTTCTGCTATAAGCTTAACCCGTCCAAGAATAGGATCAAAAGCAAGGCTCTGAAGAAGCGGTGGCTTACTCATAGGAGAACCATCCTCATTTCGTCCAAGAATAGTTGCAAGGTCAAATCTGAAACCATCTACTCTGTATTCTGTAACCCAATATCTTAAACATTCTAATATCATCTGCTGCACAATTGGATGATTACAATTTAGTGTATTCCCACAACCACTGAAATTGTAATAATATCCGTCCGGAGTAAGTATGTAATAAATGTTATTATCAAATCCCTTAAATGAGATGTATGGTCCGTATTCATTCCCTTCAGCAGTGTGATTAAATACAACGTCAAGTATTACTTCTATTCCGTTTGAGTTTAATTCCTTAATCAATTCCTTTAATTCATTGCCCTCTCTGTTATACTCTGTTCTTGAGCAATAACTTGTATTAGGTGCAAAAAAACTAACAGGATTATATCCCCAATAATCCAGAAGAATATTTCCGTTAACCTCACGCCTGTCTTTTGTCTCATCAAACTCAAAAATAGGCATAAGTTCAACTGCATTTATCCCAAGTTCTTTTAAATACGGAATCTTCTCCCTTATTCCATCAAAAGTGCCGGGATTATTAACACCTGATGATTTGTCATTAGTAAATCCACGTACATGCAGCTCATAAATAACAAGGTCTTCCATAGGTATGAGTGGCTGTTTGAAATCACCCCAGTCAAAGTCACTCTTAACAACTCTTGCCTTGTAATGGTTGCAATCATTAACCGCTCCCCACACGCTCTGTCCTGTAACAGCCCGTGCATACGGATCAAGCAATGTCTGGGACTTATCAAAAATCAATCCCTTTTTCTGGTCATATGGACCATCCACCCTATATGCATACTCAAACTCTTCGATATCCAACCCAAACACTATCATGGAATACACATTACCAATTCTATAGTGTTCCGGAAAAGGAAGCACCGCATACGGTTCACTTTCTGTTCTGTGAAACAATAACAGTTCAACTGCAGTAGCATTATTAGAATGAACTGTAAAATTAACGCCACCCGGAATAGCTGTTGCACCATTAATCTCATAAAATCCCGGTCTTACATCAAAACCGGCAATCTCATCAAGCGGCACTAAATGAAACTTCTTTGAATTCACCTTCGGCATATTAATCCCCCATTTTTTATAATTTGTCAAAAACATACAGAAAAAAAGCCATCAGCTAATAAGCTGACAGCTTCCCGAATCTTAGATTTACGCTTTTATTATATGTCTATATTGACTGAAAAGCCTCATCTAAATCATATATTATATCGTTGATATTTTCAATACCTATTGACAATCTGATAGTATTTGGTTTGATATTCTGCTCTTCTAATTCAGCGGCACTAAGCTGTGAATGTGTAGTAGAGGCAGGATGTATTGCGAGTGACTTAACATCTGCCACATTTGCAAGAAGAGAGAACACCTGCAGATTGTCGATGAACTTCTTTGCATCCTCCGCTGTTCCGTCAATCTCAAATGTAAATATAGAGCCACCCCCATTTGGGAAGTACTTCTCATATAACTCGTGTGTGTCTGCATCAGGAAGCGATGGATGATTAACCTTTACAACCTTCTCATGATTGTTAAGGTATTCAACTACTTTCAATGTATTCTCAATGTGACGTTCAACTCTTAGTGATAAGGTTTCAAGTCCCTGCAGGAATAAAAATGCATTAACAGGAGACAATGTAGCACCTGTATCTCTAAGTAAAATAGCTCTGATGCTTGTAACAAACGCTGCAGGACCTGCTGCCTGAGTAAACTTAACACCGTGGTAACTTGGATTTGGTTCTGAGAGATTAGGGAACTTTCCTGAAGCTTCCCAGTCAAACTTACCACTTTCCACAATTACACCACCAAGAGAAGTTCCATGTCCACCTATAAACTTTGTAGCAGAATGAACCACAATATCAGCTCCATATTCAATCGGTCTGATTAAGTAAGGTGTTCCAAATGTATTATCAATTACAAGAGGAATCTTGTGCTCATGAGCAATATCTGCAAGAGCTTTTATATCCAACACATTTGAGTTAGGATTACCAAGTGTCTCAATGTAAACAGCCTTTGTCTTATCATTGATTGCCGCCTTCACTTCATCGTAATTAGAAGCATCTACAAATGTAGTAGTGATTCCGTACTGCACAAGTGTATGTTCTAATAAATTATATGTACCACCATAAATTGTCTTAGAAGCCACTATGTTATCTCCGTTTTGTGCAAGTGTCTGAATAGTGTATGTGATTGCTGCTGCTCCTGACGCAACTGCAAGGGCTGCAGAGCCTCCCTCAAGTGCCGCAATTCTCTGTTCAAATATATCCTGTGTAGGATTTGTAAGTCTTCCATAAATATTACCTGCATCCTTAAGAGCAAATCTTGCTTCTGCCTGTTCACTGTTTTCAAACACATAAGATGTTGTCAGATAAATCGGAACTGCTCTTGCTCCTGTTGCGCTATCCGGCTGTTCCTGTCCTACATGTATCTGTTTTGTTTCAAATGCTAATTCTCTCTCTTTTAATGTACTCATAATCTCTTCCTTCTTAATTCCTATTTGTTTTGTATGAATTATCTTATGATGTTATTATACATACTTTTTGACATATGTGTTAATACATAAAAAATACAACGGGTTATAGTTTTTTCCTATATCAATTATTCGAGGGGTTGTCATTTAAAAATTAAAGTATTATACTCTATGAGAAAAATACGAAGAGAGGAAGACAGTTATGAATGACGAAAAAATGTTGAGAAAAATTCATTTTACTATGGCAGTCATTGGCGGTTTTATCGGTGTCTATGGGATACTGATAAGACAGGATTTATTTGGAAACTCCCAGACTTCCAACGTTATTTTTATAGTAATCTCCATTCTTGGCAGGAACATTTTCGACTTCATAACCCGTTTTTTTGCACTTCTTATATATATGGCAGGAACAGTCATCGTAGTAATATGGAAGAAAAAGATTCCTTACGACGTCAGATATTTTGCTATAGCAGTTGACTTTTTTTCACTGATAATTCTAGGCTTACTTCCAAGGAATATGGACCCGGTTATCGGACTATACCCTATATTTTTTTCAGCATCAGTTCAATGGAATGTATTTGCCGGTGTTCACGGATATAACTGCTCAACTATTTTTTCAACAAACAATATCAAGCAGTTTACTATTTCCTCTACAGAATATCTGCTAGAAAAGGATCCGAAAAAAAAGCATCGGGCAACCTTTTATGGACTTACACTTTTATCATTTTACTTCGGAGTTACACTTGGATATTTCGCTGTCGTACTTCTTGATGTCAAGGGGGCATTCCTCGGACTCCCTATTGTACTGACAGCCCTTACCCTCATTCGTGTTAGCGAACACTCTATAAATTATGAAATGGAGCCTGCAAAATAATGATGACTGAAAAATTACTGCTTGCACCTATGGAGGGTGTGACAACATATATCTATAGAAAAATACTTAACAAATACTATAAGGGTATAGACACATTCTATACTCCTTTTTTGTCAAACACTTCTTTTTCACATCGCGAGCTTATGGATGTATTGCCTGATAACAACCAGGGAATGCATGTGATTCCACAGATTCTGGCTAACAATTCCGAGACTTTCCTTACAATCGCATCAAAGCTTAAGGATTTTGGCTATAGCGAAGTAAATCTTAATCTTGGCTGTCCTTCAGGCACAGTTGTTGCTAAAAAAAGAGGCTCAGGCATGCTTTCAGACTTAAAGCTTCTTGATACTTTTCTTAATGATATTTATGAAAATTGTGATATGGATATTTCCATCAAGACAAGAATAGGTGTTGATTCTTTGTACGAATGGGAGGATATTTTAAAAATATATTCTAAATATCCGATTAAAAATCTAATCGTTCACCCAAGGCTTCAGGTTGAATTCTATAAAGGCAGTGTCCATACAGATGAGTACAATATGACAACTGACTGCCTAAAATGCCCTATTTTCTATAATGGTGACATTACATCAACTGAATCGTTTGACAGAATCAAATCAAACCTTACTGTAGCACCTGAAGCTTACATGGTAGGTAGGGGAATTATTTCAAATCCAAATCTTATATCAGAATTAAAAGGAACAACACAGGATAATCCTAAGGAAATCTTTAGAGCTTTCCATGACGAACTTCTGGACGCATATACAGAAGTTATGTCGGGTGATATGCCTGTGCTGTTTAAGATGAAAGAACTGTGGGCATTTATGGGCCCTGCAATGAATGTTGATGCCAAGGTGTTAAAGAAAATAAAGAAAGCTCGTAATTTAGTTGAATACAGAAATCTGTTTATCTAACAGCCAATAACCGCATTATTAATTTTTTTCTTTATCTCCTTGTATTTTCTCCAAAAAACATATGCAACCAAAAACGCCACCAAAATAGCAATAACATTGACCCCTCGTCCTCTTTAATCACATTATACTAATTTTCCTTAGCTTCAAGCTTAACTGTACGTTCTTCTATCACTTTAGCCATTTTTTCATTCTCCGATTTCATATTATCGTTGTCCGGCTTAAGCTTATTCATCTCACGTTCCATCTCTTCATACCTATCCATCTTATCTGCCCATTCATCCACTCGCGGCAAAATGCTCGTCAGTTTTAAGAACATACATCACACAGTCAGCATAAAATAGTGTACCACTTACAACTTGCTTATTCACACAACTGCTTTACCCTCTCTATCGGCAAACCAGTATATTTTACCACTGTTTCTATCGGCATATCAATAGCTAACAAATTCTTGGCCACCTCTTCTCTACCTTCTTCCCTACCTTCCTCTCTACCTTCTTCCCTACCTTCT
>JBGVIE010000047.1:0-72469 GCA_045122895.1 Lachnospiraceae bacterium | reverse complement strand
ATTATTTTCTTTGACAGCAGATACATAAAGACAGCTTCTACTACAAACAGAATCGCAAATAAGCACCATAAATATGACATTGAAAATCTAAACGATATACCGACATCCTTTATTCTGTCTCTTATTGATACATAATATGTTTTCCCATTCTGCTCAATAATTCCCTGTAATCTGACTAATTCTCTATTCTGATTCTTACTCCTAATAATTACAGGTGTGCTTTTAAATTCCGAAACTCTTCTTTCAATATTTCGATATATAGCATCAGTTCCTGCGCCAGGGCTTCGATAAACTGCTTTCATAGATTCATCGGCAATTGTAAATATATAATTCATTGTCTCGTAACTTTGAAGGTCAACTTCTTCTGCCCGTATACTCTTAAGATCTACATCCTTTAACTCTTCAAACGCCTCTTTTGCTATATTTATTCTATAATTGCGGTATAAACCCGGTGCAAATTTGCCAAACATCAAAATACCACCACCAAGCACCAATATAAGTACTATACTTTGCACCAAAACGAAATACAAATTCATCTTCTTCATTATGTATTGTTACCTCCAAACATATACCCCACACCATAGATAGAACGGATACAATTACTGTCTTTCAATTTCTTTCTCAGCTGTTTTACAAGAGTATCGACAGTTCTAATATCTCCAACATAGTAATAACCCCAGACAGAATTTAAAATTGTATCCCTGTTAAGTACTATGCCCTGATTCTCCATAAAATATTGTAGAAGTTCAAACTCTTTAGGTGTACAGTCAACAAGCTTATCCTGGTAAAATACCTGTTGACTTTTTATCTCCAGACGTATATCACCATACTCAATGTTATCGACCAGTTTGCCTGCACGTTTTAATACAGCCTCAATATGTGCCTTCAAAATAGCAAGCGTATATGGTTTTGTAATATAATCATCTGCACCATATCCAAAACAATCCAGCTGGTCCTCCTCTGCTGACTTTGCAGTCAGCATAATTACAGGAATAGAAGAGCGTTTTCTAATCTCCTTTAGGACCTCGTAACCGTTTCTCCCCGGAAGCATAATATCAAGCAACACCAGATCAAGCTCATGCATATGTGCATTTACAAGCTCTATTGCAGTTTCTCCGTCCTCAGCTTCAAAAACATTATATCCGTTTATCGTGAGAAAATCCTTTAATGTGTATAACAGTTTTGTTTCATCCTCCACAACCAGCACAGAGCATTTTGTCATTCCTTTCACCTCTTATCCCTATTGTACCATAAAATTGTTGTTTTGTTTCATAAGAAATTTCTTCAAAATTATCTATATCCTTTGACAATTCCTTTTGTGCCTCTTCCAGTGTCATCTCGCCTATCCTTACAAGCACTGCAAGCTCACCTGTTCGTAATGGAAATCCGTTCTTTTTCATACTCACATATTCCGCCATTATATGTCCAAAACAATCTGCGTGTCCGCTTACACCCTTTGGTCTCTGCCAGTTAATCTTTTCCTCAAGAAAGCTCCTTGTCTCCTCTTCACTTATTTTGTGATAAGCAAAATAAGACACGGATTCAATCCCTTTTATTTCTCTTAAATAATCAATATTCCATAACTTTTCAGCACTTTTCTCCAAGCCATGAAACATCTGATTTTCAAAATCCAGTAAATTGTCGCACACTTCGAAAGGTTCTATTCCATCCTTCTTATCTGCTCTTTGTAATATCTGTCCCACAGTTCTTCCGTTAACAATCATAGGAATGTTGTTCTGATGCGCAAAGAGATAACTGTAGTAATGCATATTATGGAAACATACTGCACAAAAATTCTTTAGCATTTTATAACATACTGCATACTGCTTTTTGAGTTTTTTCTCGTTAGGCGAGAATAATATATGATCCACATTTATCTTCTCAAGTGCATTTTTTATATTATTTTTACCATAATCGGTCATAAATCCGTTGTCAAATGTAAACGCAAGCACTCTCATATGATACTTGTATTTTAACTGATATATTATATATGTACTGTCCTTGCCACCACTAAAACCAACCAGACAATCATATTTTGAATTATTTTCTTTTGCTTTTTTCTTTGCTTTTTCTATCCTTTCAAGAAATTTTTGCTCTAATAAGTCTTCATCTTCCATAAAACTCTTATTTTCTTCATAAAAATTACAATAATTACATTTTCCCGACTTATCAAATTTAATACCCGTATATTTTTCAGGCAAACCACATTTAATACATGTTTGCATATTCTACATATCCTCCTTTGTTTAATTCGAGGTTATCTTAAAAAACGAATGTGATACAAATATGAATTAAATATTTTTCTTTATCTATAATAGTATTGATATTATTTTTTTTAATGGTATTACCATATTATTTTTAATCTACTCTGCCTTTACCATTGTTAACAGTAGTAGTTTTAATCATATGGGAGGGCAATTATGATAGATGAGTACAAAGATAAAAAAGAACTTCGTCAGGAGCTTAATATAGAAATCGGAAAAAGATGCAGAATTGCCAGAAGAGAAGCTAATCTAACACAGGAACAGCTAGGTAATTATCTTGATGTCAACAGCCAGTTTATCTCAGACGTTGAACGTGGTGTGGTCGGAATCTCTCTTCTCACGCTAAAAGATATTTCCAACGCCCTGGGTGTTACGGCAGATTACCTTATCAACGGGACTGATAATGGTATTACTGACTATTGTATTAAACTTGGCAACAGGTCTATTTTCTTGTCAAAGGAAGAGTATGATATTATGGAGCAGCATATCAATATTATGCTTCGCGCTTTAAAATATCAGGAAGAATTAGACAGGAATCAAGAATAAAAAGGCGTTGTCGCATTTTTCAGTGCGACAACACCTTAATAACATGTCTATATCTTACTCAACATCCTGAAGTGCTGCAAGGTTTTCTTCACCTGTACGAACCTTAACAACTCTGTCAACATTGTATACGAAGATTTTACCATCACCGATATGTCCTGTGAATAATGTTTTCTTAACTGTTTCAATAACATCATCAACCGGAATTTCACAGACAATAACTTCTACTTTTACTTTTGGAAGTAATGTAGCATCCATTTCAACACCACGGTATCTGCTACCAGCACCACGCTGGAGACCACAACCCATTACCTGTGTTACTGTCATACCTGTTACACCAAGTTCATTAAGTGCTTTTCTAAGTTTATCGTATCTTGAAAGTTTAGCAATGATAACGATTTTGTACATACCTGTATCTGCGCTTGCCACTGGGGCATTAACAACTTTGACTGATGCATTTTTCTGAGCATCTGACGCTTTTGTATATTCGTCTACACCAAGGTGAGTATTTTCATTTTCATTCATCATACCACCTTCAACGTCCATAATACTAAATCCTGCATATGCTGACGGAAGACCATGTTCTGTTGCATCAAGACCTGTAATTTCTTCTTCCTCTGAAACTCTAAGTCCAATTGTATGTTTAAGTACCTGGAATGCAATTGTGATAGTAACAATTGTCCATAACGCTGTCACTCCAATACCACCAAACTGTTTGATAAGCTGGTCAACTCCACCGCCGTAGAATAAACCTTCTTTAATTCCTGCAACAGCAAATCCAGGAGTTGTTTTTGCTGCAAATAAACCAACTGCGATTGTACCCCAAATACCATTTAGCATATGTACTGCAACTGCACCAACAGGATCATCAACATGTAAAACACTGTCAAGGAACCATACTCCGAATACTACTAAGAATCCGGCCACGACACCAATAATTACTGAACCTACACAATCAACTACATCACAGCCTGCTGTTACAGCTACAAGACCTGCAAGTGATGCGTTAAGACACATTGACACATCAGGCTTTCCATATTTAATCCATGTAAAAGCAAGTGTTGTTACTGTTGCTGTAGCAGGAGCTACTGTTGTTGTAAGGAAAATAGAACCAAGTGTTCCAAGGTCTGTTGCTGCTGCACCGTTAAATCCGTACCATCCAAGCCAGAGAATAAATACACCAAGTGCACCAATTACCAGGTTGTGTCCAAGGAACGCATTTACCTTTGTTACTTTTCCTGATTTATCTCTAACAAATTTACCGATACGAGGTCCAAGCATCCATGCACCGATAAGAGCACAAATACCACCAACCATATGAATACAGTTTGAACCTGCATAATCGTGGAAGCCCCACTCCGATAAGAAGCCACCACCCCATGTCCAGTGAGCTTCAATCGGATAAATAATACCCGAAATAATTGCGGAATAAATACAATATGTAGAAAACTTTGTTCTCTCTGCCATTGCACCAGATACGATTGTAGCTGTTGTAGCACAGAATACTAAGTTAAACACAAAGCTTGAATAATTAAAATTATCATAATTTGTAAATACTTTAAAATTAATCTCTCCAATTATTCCTGCCTTATCAGCACCAAGCATTAATGAAGCACCGATTAAGAACCACATTACTGTACCGATACAAAAATCCATAAGGTTCTTCATAATAATGTTACCTGAGTTCTTTGCTCTGGTAAAACCTGCCTCAACCATTGCGAAACCTGCCTGCATCCAGAACACTAATGCGGTACCAATTAAGAACCAGACTCCATAGAGTTCTTCACTCGTCACAAAATTCATAATTTCTTCCATAACATTTTTCCTCCATTCTACATTTCTCCATTCTACATTTATTTACAAAAAAATGTGCCTATTATCTCCATACCACAGCTTTGTGGCCTCAATAACAGACACATCATTCATATAAAGTAAATAAAAAAGATGTTATGATTTTGTAAAAAGAAAAAGGCACCAAGAACTTTGTTCTCAGCGCCTTTGCTTTTTCTGTTGACAGTATATACCCGATATACCAGTATGTCAACTACTTTTTTTCAAAAGTTGCAAAAACGCTTTTTCTATGCTAAAATTTCACAAGTTATATACTCTTTATTTTGGAGGCAAAAGCATGATATCTGTAACAAATATTTGTAAGCATTACAAGAAAAAAAATGTATTAAACGGAGCCTCTTTTTCTGCTGACAAAGGAGACTGTATCTGCATTGTAGGAGAAAATGGAACAGGTAAATCCACACTTCTTTCCATTATAGCAGGCATTATTAAAGCTGATGATGGAACCATAGATTTCAAAGATGATACAGTGATAGGTTACGTACCACAGGAAAATCCTCTTATTCCGGAGCTTTCAGTGAAGGATAACTTAAGGCTCTGGTACGGAAAAGATTTAAGCGACGTATCCATTATAGACGAAATTGGTTTGGCAAACGACTTAAACACTGTAGTTTCAAAGCTGTCCGGAGGTATGAAAAAGCGACTCAGTATTGCAATAGCTATGTCAAAAAATCCTAACCTTCTGTTGCTTGATGAGCCAAGTGCAGCACTGGACCTTCCATGCAAGCAACTGATAAGAGAATATCTCGTAACTTTTTGCAAAAAAGGCGGCACAGTAATAATTGCCACACATGATGAGATGGAACTTGAGATATGTAACAAAATGCTTATGTTAAAATCTGGCGTTTTATCAGAGATTTCATCTACCCTCAGGGGAAAAGAATTAATCGATATGCTCATTAATTAGTATGGAGAGATTGTATGTCTAAACGAAACAAAATAATAACGGCTCTTGCTTCTTTTACCATGTGCTTAGCATTAATCATCTTTTTGGTTATTAATTTTTTTAGCAAGGATACACCCCCCGACCACAGCAGTGAGCTTTATCAAAAATTATATAAAACATTTACACTACTAGGCGGAAGTGATCTTGACAACACAAAGACAATAAAGAAAAACCTTCATAATCTGTTAGATTCCCCCAACGAGGGAACCATTAATTTTGAAATTACCAGTCTGCCCGGAAATAAATCACTTGAACATTTTGGTATAACAGCAAACTACCAAAATGATACAGCAAAAAAAACAGCCGTCGCTATGATAAATACTGATTTCAAAGATATCAAACTGTTAAGTGGCAGATTTGAGCTTGAAGACACTGTACTTAAAGCCTCCATACCATCACTTTACAAGGGAATAATTACATTAGATACCTTAGGTCTTTCAGATAGGCTTAACAATTCAGTTATGGGAATTTTTCTAAAGGACCTGATTGACATTAACGTATTTGACAAAATCAACTACGACAATATTTTTAAAGGAGATATCTCTGATATATTTGAGTCAATTGATTATAACAAGTTCTCACTTAACGTAGTAAACGAGTTCACAAATCTTTACGAAGATGATGCAAAAATCATAAAAGATAACATATATACTATAAAAGAAGAGAATGGTGATTTTACTTTTGTCATAAAAAACAAGGCAATTAAACTGCTTATTATAGATATAGGCAATTATATTTTTGAAGGTGAGACACCCTGTAAATTAATTGATTTATATCTCACACAGGAATACAGGGCAAATTCACAGATTTCAAAATATTACTCATTAGAAGACTACAAGAAGACCTACAAAAACAATCTTAAAGATTCCGTTTCAGATACTACAGCTTTGCTTGCCGATGTAATTAATTTCAATATCAATGTATCTGTCACGATTGATAAAAATGGTCGAATTGATAAAATCACATACAATAAGGGCGATGAAAATATTGCTCTCGATTTATGTATAGATTTCATATACACAGATAATTCCTGTGATTTTACTTCTTATGTGAATGCTACACTTGCTTCAACTGATTACAGATTTGATTTTTCAAAGGAGCACAAAGTATTATCTGATACCTCTGAGTCTGTTTTTTTCACAGCTAAAACAGGCGAAAACACTAACACTTTAAGCATCACATATGATTACGAAGATATATCAAAATCTTCATGTAAAACTGATATAGTTTTCTCACTTATGACAAATGATGTTACAAAAGCCACAGCGGCACTTAATGCTGATATTCACACACTTTCTTATGACATTATTCCTATGTCCGGCAAAGAACTGGACGTAATGAATATGTCATTTAAGGACCTTAAGTCACTGTTAACAGAAATACAGACAAATTTTGAATCACTTGAGAGGATGTTTAAATGAAAGCGACATACCTGAATTTTGTATCGCTCGAATTCAAACGGGCATATAAGACATTTCCAAAAATATTAGCAGGAGCACTTATCCTTCTGATAATTACCGGCTTCGCAGCTTTTCTAGGGGAGAAAATTCTCTATTCAAAAGGTCCTGACAAAGCTACTGTAGCCTTCACAACTGAAGACAAATCAAAACTAATTCCAATGGCAAAGACACTGCTTCAATCTTCCGAAAGCATTGCCTCAATATGCAATTTTATCAATACTGACAAGGCTCATGCAGACCAACTTGTCAGCAACAATGAAGTTGTGGGAAGTGTCACAATTCCTGAAGGTTTTATTCATGGACTTGCCACAGGTGAGAGTATACCTATCAATATCAAATTCGCAGACAATATGACAGCCCTTGCAGGTCTTTTAAAAGAGCTTACATACACAGCCACACGAACTCTTGCAAGCACCCAGTCAGGAATATTTGCGCAGGCAGATTTCTATAACAATCACAAAGCCGGTGACAAGCTAAAAGCTGCCAACAAAGATTTAAATGAAGAATATTTGGGATTTGTATTTGCAAGAGCTACTATTCTAAATAAGGAGACTATTTCTGTTACAGGAAGCATCTCCGTAAAAGACCACTATATGGCCGGCGGATTATCGCTTTTCTTTATAATGTTTTCCATCGCTTTTATGAATTACATTATGAACGATAAGAAATCCTTTAAGAATTTTTTATTCCAGAAAATCAATCCATCAGCTTATTTTCTGACAAAAATACTTGTTATTGCAAGTATGTACTACGTTGTATACCTGATAACAGCAGCTATTGTCTTAGTCATCACATCATACAACTTATTCAGATTTGCCTTTGTTACTGTTTTTATTTCTATAAGCATCGCTTCGTTTGTACTGCTTCTTTACAATATAGCTTCATCAAGACTGGCAGCGGTTATGTTAACATTTGCAGTAACAATTATAAGTGCTTTCCTGTCAGGATGTTTAATTCCTACAGCATATCTTCCACAGACGCTTAAAACGCTGGGAAATCTAATACCTACAACCCACATCATAAATGTATTTGCAGGTATTATCGGACACTCATTAAGCACTTTTTCAGTTATATATCTGATATGCTTCATACCTGTTTGTCTTGCGCTAACAGTGTTTGTTGATAAGAAAGGCAGGTGTTTTTAGATGAATTCATTTATGTATATGAAAATGATGTGCAAAAGACATTTGCGAAAGATATCGTTTTGCATAATTTTGCTGATGATTCCGATTTTCACAATACTCGTCACTTACTTTACAAAGAGTGAAAAATCCTCTATTGATATTGGTATTTACAATAAGGGCGATGACGCCTTAAGTAACAGTATGGAAGACTATCTTACCTCTCTTGATGGAATGGTTAATTTTATACCTCTTGAAAGCGAAGATGAATTAACTGAGGACATCAAGAAGAGAAAACTTGACTGTGGTTATATTTTGCCTGCCGATTTCACAAAAAGGCTTGAAGACAATGTCAGACTTGGTGCTATAAGAGCCATACGCTCACCCGGCTCCTCTATGGCGAGTGTTGCAGACGAGTTCGTAATCACGGCATTTTTAAATACTTACTCTTACGATATTTTGAAAAATTATACAATAAACACTGGTGATTTCAGTGAGCTTGACTCAGATGAAATATCGCAGGAGCTGTTAGCACTTTATCAGAAATACTTAATAAGTGATGAAACTTTCCGATTTACCTATGAGAATTCATCAAACGAATATATTGACGATATCGAACTTATCCCGGCTCTTGTCACACACTCTGTAATCGGTATTAATGCACTGTTTATAATGATTGCAGGGCTTGCAGGCGCACTTATTACCTACAAAGATAAAAAAAGTGGAATCTTTACGATTTTTAGTTCAAAAGATCAGGCAGTATTTGGTTTCTTCGATGTATTTGCGCCCATACTTTTAGCTTCAACCGTTACACTTATAAGTCTTACAGTCACGTTTGGAATAGACACCTTACCTATGACATTTTTGCGACTTATTGCTTATATGATGCTTGTGGCAGGCTTTTCATATCTGGTACAGACAGTTGTTAAATCTTCTGTTATATTCGCATCATTTATGCCGATTTTGATAATTGGAAGTCTTGTGTTTAGTCCGGTATTCTTTGATTTATCGGTTCTTTTACCTAAACTTTCAGTTTTAAAATATTTATTTATACCTACTTATTTTATTTGCTTTAAATCTATTTTACCTGTAGCGATAATACTCGCATCAGGACTATTATTATCCGCTTTGGCAATAACACTATCTTATAGAATGGAGAAAAAAATCATATGAATTACAAAGTTTTAGCCCTGGACCTTGATGGAACACTTTTAAACTCTGAAAAGGAAATAAGCAAGAAAACTCTAGATGCTCTTATAGATGCGCAGGAACGTGGATATCGTGTGGTAATCGCAACCGGAAGACCAACTGGTGGTGTTGTCCGCTACGCTGACGAATTACAACTTGATAAATACGGTAATTATGTGCTCTCCTTCAACGGTGCACTTATTACAAACTGGCAGACAAAGGAGAATATTTTTAATCAGGCTTTTCCTATCAAACTGATTCCTGAGCTGTACGAAATCGCAAAGGAAAACAACGTTGGTCTTGTGACTTATAAGGGGGGAAATCAGGTTATATCGGCTTTTGAGCCTAATGAATATCTTTTACTTGAAGCAAGACTTAACAATATTGATATCAAACACGTAGAAGATTTCATAAGCTATGTAGACTTTCCTTCTAACAAATGTCTTATGGGAGGAGACCCTGAGGTGCTTATCAGGCTCGAAGAAGAGCTTAAGAAAAAATACCACGGACTATTGTTAATCACAAGAAGTGAACCTTATTTCCTGGAATTTATGCCTATGAACGTTGATAAGGCTCATTCACTTTCAAATCTTATGACATCACTGGGATATGGAATTGATGAACTTATTTGTTGCGGTGACGGTTTTAATGATATTTCAATGATAAGCGCAGCCGGACTTGGCGTTGCCATGGAAAATGCAAGAGAGGCTGTCAGGTCCGAAGCAGACTACATAACAGCCTCTAATGATGATAATGGTATTGTTCAGGTTATCGAGAAATTTATGAAATAGGGGAATACATTTCAGGGCGTCTGTCCCTGAATAAACCCCAGCTCATTCTCATTCCTCTGATAGCTCTTATATCATATTCGTTATAAATAACTGCTTCCTCATCTCTTCCTGCCTGATGCACAATTTCTCCAACCTCATCTGTAACAAAGGATGAACCGTAGAAATTAAGAGATGAGCTCTGGTTATTATTCTCTTCACAAGGGGTGACCTCCTCTATACCTATTCTGTTAGCAGCAATAACAGGTGTTATATTTGCTGCAGCGTGCCCCTGCATCGTTCTTCTCCAGTGTGGCATACTGTCACATTCAAGTATGGGTTCAGATCCGATTGCCGTAGGATAGAATAACAAATCAGCCCCCATAACGGCCATACTTCTGGCACATTCAGGAAACCACTGATCCCAGCATATTCCAACACCAATGGTTGCATATTTTGTCTTCCACACCTTAAAACCTGTGTTTCCAGGCGTAAAATAGAATTTTTCCTGATAAAAATGATCATCTGGTATATGTGTTTTCCTATATACTCCAAGCACTGTTCCGTCAGCATCTATAACTGCAACTGAATTATATAAAACATTCCCATCCTTTTCATAGAAACTGATTGGAAGCACGATATCAAGCTCCCTTGCAACCTCCTTAAATCTGTTTATCGCCGGATTCTCATCAACTGTTTTTGCAAGATCATAGTATTCATATCTCTTCTCCTGACAAAAGTACAGATTCTCAAAAAGCTCTGGAAGAAGAATTATCTGGGCACCGTTCTCTGCTGCCTCTCTGACCATCTTCTCTGCCTTATCTATATTCGTCATTACATCATTAGTACAGCTCATCTGCACTGCTGCCACTTTCACTTTGCTCATATTTACCTCCCATTATCTTTTTGGTATCTGCTGTGTAATGCAGTGAATATTACCACCGCCAATTAATATCTCTGATGCCGGTATCTGAACCACTTCCCTGTCTGGGAACAAATCCTCAAGTATCTTTTTTGCCACCGAGTCCATCGGGTCATCAAATCCCGGCATCACTATATGCTTATTCGATATGTAAAAATTTACATATGATGCCGCAAGTCTCTCCCCCGGAACTCTTGTAGGCTCGCCATTAAAATAAATAAGTCCGTCACATTCCTCTTCATCCATATATACAGGGCTTGGAAGCGGAAGCTTATGAACAGTGATTTTTCTGCCCCTGGCATCCCTCTCACTCTCAAGTATATCAAGACAGCTCTTACTCATCATATACTGCGGGTCGCTCTCATCATCTGTCCAGGAAAGTACCACATGGCCCGGAGCTGTAAATGCACATATATTATCCACGTGCTCGTTTGTCTCATCATTGTATATTCCATTTTTTAACCAGATAACCTTATCCACACCAAGATACTGCTTCAACTTATCTTCTATTTCTTCCTTTGACATATCAGGATTACGCCCTTTACTAAGAAGACATGCCTCTGTCACAATTGCTGTTCCCTCGCCGTCCACGTGTATAGAACCACCCTCTAATACAAAATCCTTTGCATCATATGTGTCTACATCAAGAAGGTCACATAATTTTCCGGCCATCTTGTTATCTCTGTCCCACGGAAAATAGAGTCCGTCCACAAGTCCTCCCCATGCGTTAAAATACCAGTCTATTCCCCTAATATCCCCCTTATCGTTTATCACAAATGTAGGTGCTACATCTCTCGCCCAGGAATCGTCACTTGACATCTCAACCACTCTTACGTTACTATCAAGCATCTGTCTTGCCGTATCGTACCCTTCAAAGCTTGCACATACAGTTACCTTTTCTGAAAGTGCTATCGTCTCTATTACCTGCTTAAACGCTTTTCTTGCCTCCACTGCACCACATCTCCATGAGTCAGCTCTCTCAGGCCAAATCATAATACAGCCTTCATGTGGCTCAAATTCAGCCGGCATTCTAAACCCATCTTCCCTCGGTGTTGTCTTAAAAATCCGCATCACAAACTCCTTTTATCTCTCCATCAAATACTTCACCTTTAAGGCACACAGCAACTGAATATCCCTCAAATCTCTGCACCTTAATTTTGTACTCGCCAACTAAAGCTACACCGCCAACAGGCACACATTCAAAGGAATCAAGCCGCTTTGTTAATCCTTTTCCAATTGCCTTTAAGTAGCTCTCCTTACATGCCCAGATATCAAAAAAAGCATCCTCATTCTTAGCAATATACTCAATCTCTTTCTCTGTAAAATAGCGATTTGCTACGCGATTTACACCAGCCTTCCTGCACTGAATATCAATCCCACATTCTCTATCTCCATACACTATCACAGCGTAATCACCCGAATGTGACAGATTAAAATGAAAATCCGAATTCTCTATATACGGCTTTCCATTTTCTCCATACTTAAGTGTACACTTTTTGTGGTCAAGACCATATTCCTTCATACAACAAGAAAGCAGAAGTCCCGCTGCGAGACTTCTGTATTTTTCATTATTTTTTATCTTCTCCGTCTTTTCCCTTCTGTCAAATGGAAGCTCTTCCAACAAAGCTTCATAATTATCAATCAGTTTTTGTGTAACTTTTAAAAGCTTAACCTTCATTACCTAATATCCTTGAAATTAAATGATTTTGTTCCATCTGCATATTCTGCAACAATATGTCCGTTGCCATGCATTTTATACTTGTATGTGCAGAGTCCTTCAAGCCCTACAGGTCCTCTTGCATGAAGCTTGCTTGTGCTTATTCCTACTTCTGCACCAAATCCGTATCTGAAACCGTCTGCAAATCTTGTAGAACAATTGCAATATACTCCCGCTGAATCCACATAACTCATAAATTTGTCTTCTGCCTCTGCATCCTCTGTGATGATACAGTCTGTGTGATGTGAACCATATTTGTTAATATGTTCAATAGCTTCATCTATGTCTTTTACAGCCTTAACAGATATAATCAAATCAAGATATTCTGTAGCGAAATCTTCCTCTGTCGCCACTTCACAATCGATCACTTCTCTTATATCTTCTGTAGCTCTGACCTCCACCGACTTAGCAATAAACGCCTCATTAAGCTTAGGCATTAACTCTTTCACGATATCTTTGTGTACAAGCAATGTCTCTGTAGCATTACATACTGATGTGTACTGAGTCTTTGAATCAATAATTACCCTGATTGCTTTTTCTATATCAGCAGTCTTATCCGCGTAGACATGGCAAATACCATCTGCATGTCCCATTACAGGAATCTTAGTGTTGCTCATTATGTACTGAACAAAAGCATTTGAGCCTCTTGGAATCAAAAGATCAACTGACTCGTGACATTCTAAAAGCTCGTTAATCTCGCTTCTTGCTTCTACCTGCATCATACATCCCTTTGGCATGCCTGCCGCTACTGCTGCATTGTAAATAGTATCAAATAAAATCTTGTTTGTTCTGATTGCCTCGCTTCCACCCTTTAAAATAGCACAGTTACCACTCTTAATACAAAGTGTAGATATCTGAACCATAGCATCCGGACGTGATTCAAAAATAACACCGATAACACCGATTGGAACAGACACTCTTGTCATCACAAGACCTGCATCAAGTTCTCTCTTTAACTGAACTTTTCCAAGTGGGTCAGGAAGTTCTATAAGCTGGTTGATTCCCTCGATTACTCCATTTAACTTAGCTTCATCAAACTTAAGCCTCTTAAGAACAGGAGCCATAAGACCTGCTGCTTCTCCATCCTTCATATCCATCATATTTGCTTCAAAAATTCTTTCTTTATTCTCAAAAAGCGCTTTAGCTGCTGCCTTAAGTGCATTATTTCTTGCGTCAATTGACATAGCCGCCATCTTAGGGCTGTCAAGCTTCATTATCTTAGCATTTTCTTTTACTGTCATACTTACCTCCAAAATAGACCTATAATGCTCTATTTTACAATGATTAGATTGTTTATACAAGCAAAAAAAGAGACTGTAGGGATTTACATCCTCACAGTCTCCTATATTCAGCCATTTAGCTGTTATTATTTGTATAATTCTACTAACTTGAGTAAGTGTTCGTATCTTGCCTTAGCAGCTTCCTCTGACTTAGCAAACAACTTCTCAGCTCTATCTGGGAACGCTGTCTGAAGTCTTGTATATCTTGCCTCGTTGTTAAGGAATTCCTGATAAGATCCGTCACCTTCCTTAGATGTAAGTGTGAATGGATTCTTACCTTCTGCCTTAAGAGCAGGATTGAACGAGAAGAGATTCCAGTATCCTGACTTAACAGCCTTCTTCATCTCATCCTGGCAATGGTTCATACCACCCTTTGCAATACCATGTAATTCACATGGAGCGTATGCAATAATAAGTGATGGTCCGTTATATGCCTCTGCTTCAGCGATAACCTTAACTGCCTGTGCCGGGTTTGCTCCAAGAGCAATCTGTGCTACATATACATATCCGTAGCTCATTGCAATTTCAGCAAGACTCTTCTTACCGATTTCCTTACCTGCTGCTGCAAACTGACAAACTTCACCGATGTTAGAAGCCTTAGATGCCTGACCACCTGTATTAGAATACATCTCTGTATCAAATACCATAACATTGACATTTTCGCCTGCTGCAAGCACATGGTCAAGACCACCGAATCCGATATCGTATGCCCATCCGTCACCACCGAAAATCCATACAGATTTCTTAGCAAGGTACTGTTTCTTCTCTAATACTTCCTTACAATCCGGACATCCTGCTTCTGCACCCTTTTCAAGTACAGCTATAAGTGCCTCTGCTGCTTTAACATTATCCTTTGTGCTATCCTTTGTCTCTAAGAACTTAGCGATTGCATCTTTTGCATCTGCTGGTGTCTTATCATCCTCTGACATCTTAACAAGCTTAGCAATTGCCTGATCTCTAAGTGTCTTCTGTCCAAGATACATACCAAAGCCATGCTCTGCATTATCTTCGAAAAGTGAGTTAGACCAAGCAGGTCCCTTCTTAGAGTCTTTATTTACTGTGTATGGACAAGTAGCTGCAGGTCCACCCCAGATTGATGAACATCCTGTTGCATTTGAGATGTACATCTGCTCACCAAATAACTGTGTTACAAGTCTTGCATATGATGTCTCGGCACATCCTGCACAGCTTCCTGAGAACTCAAGAAGTGGCTGGTTATACTGTGAACCAATTGGTGTTGCATCTGTAAATGCAGGCTTGATATCTTTCTTTCCAACATTTGCTACAAGGTAGTCAAATACCGGCTGTTCTTCTGACTGTGTCTCCTGTGGAACCATCTTAAGAGCACCCTTAGCGGCTGCAGGACATACAGTAACACATTCACCACATCCCATACAGTCAAGTGGAGATACACTCATTGTAAACTTCATATTCTCGCCTGTTGCATGCTTTGAGTCAGCGAGCTTGATATTCTCCGGAGCCGCCTTTGCTTCTGCCTCATCTAAAATAAATGGTCTGATTGTTGCGTGTGAACATACAAATGCACACTGGTTACACTGTAAACAAGCTTCAGGATTCCATTCAGGAACCATTACAGCTGTTCCTCTCTTTTCGTATGCTGATGCACCAGTTTCAAACTGACCATCTGCGATATCTTTGAATGCAGATACCGGAAGGCTGTCTCCGTCCATCTTACTGATTGGAACTAAGAGATTTTCAACCATCTCCACTGTTGCCTTACGTCCTTCTAACTTAGCAGGTACTTCGTCTGGTTCAGGATTAGCCCAAGATGCCGGAACTTCTACCTTATGGATAGCATCCACACCGGCATCAATTGCCTTGTAGTTCATCTCAACTACAGCTTCACCCTTCTTACTGTACGACTTCTTAGCTGCCTGTTTCATATACTCAATAGCCTCATCGATTGGCATAATGTCTGCAAGCTTAAAGAATGCTGACTGAAGAATTGTATTTGTTCTTTTACCCATACCGATTTCGATAGCTTTGTCTATAGCGTTGATTGTATATAACTGAATGTTGTTATCAGCGATATACTTCTTAGCCTCTGCATTAAGTCTTTCGCCTAATTCCTCATCTGTCCACTGACAGTTAATCATGAATACACCGCCCGGCTTAACGTCCTGAACCATCTTGTATCCCTTAGTTACATATGATGGGTTATGACATGCAACAAAGTCAGCCTGATTAATATAGTATGGACTCTTGATTGGGTTGTCACCAAATCTTAAGTGGCTGATTGTGATACCACCAGTCTTCTTTGAATCGTACTGGAAGTATGACTGAATATACTTATCTGTGTGGTCACCGATAATCTTTGTAGAGTTCTTGTTAGCTCCAACTGTACCATCTCCACCAAGACCCCAGAACTTACATTCAACGGTTCCCGGTGCTGATGTGATAGGTGCAGGCTTAACCTCAGGCAAGCTTAAGTTAGTAACATCATCTACGATACCGATTGTAAATCTTGGCTTTGGAGCATCCTTCTTAAGTTCTTCATATACTGCAAAAACAGATGAAGGAGGAGTATCCTTAGAACCGAGTCCGTAACGTCCGCCTGTAAGTACGATATCATTAAGACCTGCTTCTCTAAGTGTAGCAGCAACATCAAGATATAATGGATCACCAAGTGCTCCAGGCTCTTTTGTTCTGTCCAGCACTGCCATCTTCTTAACAGTTTTTGGAATAACCTTAAGGATAGCTTCTGGAGACCATGGACGATATAATCTTACCTTGATAAGACCAACCTTTTCTCCTGCTTTTGTCAAATAGTCGATAACTTCTTCTGCCACGTCACAGATAGAACCCATTGCCACAATTACTCTGTCTGCATCCTCTGCACCATAGTAGTTGAATAATCCATAGTTTGTTCCAAGCTTTTCGTTAACCTTTCCCATATACTTCTCAACTACTGCCGGAAGATTGTTATATACTGTATTACAAGCTTCTCTGTGCTGGAAGAATACGTCCCCATTTTCATGAGAACCTCTCATAGCAGGATGCTCAGGATTAAGTGCATGCTCTCTAAATGCCTTAACAGCATCCATATTACACATATCTTTAAGATCTTCGTAATCCCATTTTTCAATTTTCTGAATCTCGTGTGATGTACGGAAACCATCGAAGAAGTTGATAAATGGAACCTTTCCTTCGATTGCTGAAAGATGAGCAACCGGGCTTAAGTCCATAACTTCCTGTGGGTTTGTCTCAGCGAGCATTGCAAAACCTGTCTGACGGCACGCATATACGTCACTGTGATCACCAAAGATATTAAGTGACTGTGTAGCAACTGTACGGGCAGATACATCAAATACACATGGTAACTGCTCTGCTGCAATCTTGTACATATTAGGAATCATAAGCAATAATCCCTGTGATGCTGTAAATGTAGTAGTGATGGCACCTGCTGCAAGAGATCCGTGAACTGTACCTGCTGCACCGGCTTCCGACTGCATCTCAACTACCTTTACCTGATTACCAAAAATGTTCTCCTGTCCTAAAGCTGACCACTGATCAACAAAGTCTGCCATTGGGCTGGAAGGTGTGATTGGATAGATAGCTGCAACATCTGTGTACGCATATGCAACGTGTGCTGCGGCTGTATTTCCGTCCATTGACTGTTTCATTCTAGACATAAATTTTTTACCTCCTTTTTATACATATGGGGTGTTTTCGTACCCTAATGTGCTAGTATCAATTCTATCATTTTTGACGAAATTTGTAAAGAAGTGACGAAGCTTAGATGACTACCAAATATTACGTAAAATGTCACCTTTTACAAATAGATTTCCTCTTACAGAATCCTTTATAGGTTTTAATTCCTGCTTCTTTACAAGATATGAAATATTCTGTCTTGTACATTCCAGTATATCGCAAACCGAAGACGTATCTATCAGATTTTTTTTTGAAAAATCAATAAAATCCTTCAATGTTAATGATACGTTTTTTCCTCTGTCATAAAAAATGTATGATGGAATATCAATCGAGTCGTTAAATGTCATAAAATACCCTCCGGTTCCAAGCTTCCCTGACTGAAACAAAAGTTCATTTTTCAAAATCTTATTTACTCCCTCCACATAGCTTATACTGTTCAGATTAATTTTTTTAACAGAATCATCGTTAAAAAAACATAACACTTCATTGTCATCGCAAGGTATACATTCCTTAAGATTTTTTTTATTTCTCTCAAGCACATACTCGGGAAGTTCATCTATCCTCTTGATAAAAAGGCTATCCTGTGAACATATGCCTGATGATAATTCTAAAAACTCCATCTCATCATATGACTCCATATTGTGTGTTTTTAAAATGCTTCCAATATTCTGTCTTGTATTCGGAATAATTCTCTCCTTAACCCACAGGTAGCTTAGGGTTCTGGAAGCTGTGTACTCATTATTCTTAACAAGATTTGTAAATAAAAGCGGTGCACTCCACTCGTCAAGGTCATCTTTAAGCTCAATAATAAAATCTTTTATTTTCTCATAATACAGAAGAACGCCAACACTCCTTCTATATTCAGAATCAATTATTTCGTAAATCTTCAAATATCTCATACCTTTCATAAATCATATTCCATATCTTGTCTATAAATACCTGGGAGATAACATTTTCCAGTCCCTCAAAAATAACCGACTTATGTGATTTTTCTAATCGATTAGGAAAAACTCTGCTCTTATCCTCTATCAATTCGAGATTCTCATAACAGGAGTATCCACCTATAAAATTCTGGCATTTTTTATCTTCATGAATATCAAATCCTGATACTTCTTCATCACTCATACACGAGTACATAAGAGATAATCCGTGGTCAAATAATGGTGCCACTTTTATCGTTCGCTCTTTTGAATTCCTTAAAATCTCTATATTTGCGCCATGTCTGTCTCTGTTTAAAATCAGGTAATCCACAGCAATCATTGTATCAATATAATCCTGCCATCCCATTCTCTTACAAAATTCATAGTGTGATTCACCTGGTATAGAATTGGTTCTGTAAAAATCATCCAATGCTATTTTGCTATCTCCCTTTTTCTTAAAATCAAGAGAAGAACAAAGATATGTGCTGTACACATTATGTTCTACTTCAATATCTGCATAAATAAGGTTATAACCTAAATGTTCCACTCCAAGTATTGTGAGCAGGCGGTCAACAATTATCTCATTCACACACTCATGGCCTACAACCCCCTTAGTAATGTCAAAATTCGACAATTTATAGTATGTTTTCCTTCCCTCAAGGTTAGACTGTGACTTTAAGAAAGTACCTGCTGTACCACTTGAACTTCTAATATGTGACCATTGTAAATATGTCAAATCCTGTTTCTCAACTATTAACGCCATTATACCACCCTTCTTTTTTATATTTTACATATGTCAAACATCATACAGTAATTATATATTCACATTTTACATATGTCAAATTAATTAAAATATATAATAAAAGGTGATGTCATTTTTATACGACACCACCTTATTCTGTTTACGATAATAATGCTCTATCGTTATTAAATTCTTCACCACTTACTACTGCGAACTTATGAAGAAGATCATCTACTGTAAGATTCTTTTTTTCCTCACCCTGAATATCCAGAACAATCTGTCCGTTATTCATCATAATAAGTCTGTTTCCTGTTGCGATTGCATCTCTCATATTATGCGTAATCATAAGAGTTGTAATTTTGTCTTTGTTAACAATATTGTTTGTTGTCTCAAGAACCTTCGCCGCTGTCTTTGGATCAAGAGCCGCTGTATGCTCATCTAGCAACAGAAGCTTTGGCTTTATAAGTGTTGCCATAAGAAGTGTAACCGCCTGTCTCTGACCACCTGACAATAAACCAACCTTTGATGTTATTCTGTCCTCAAGACCAAGTCCGAGAATCTTTAAGTACTCCTTGTACTTCTCTCTCTCCTGATGAGAGATACCAAACGAAAGTCCCCTGAACTTTCCACGTCTTGCAGCAAGTGCAAGATTCTCATCAATACCCATATCTGCAGCCGTTCCCATCATAGGATCCTGGAACACTCTGCCAAGAAAAGCTGCTCTTTTGTGTTCAGGCATATATGTAACATCCAGATCATCGATCAAAATGTGTCCCTCATCTACCGTCCATACACCTGCAAGTGCATTAAGTAATGTAGATTTACCGGCGCCATTACCACCGATAACAGTTACGAAATCACCCTCATTAAGCTTAAGTGATAATCCGTCTAATGCTTTTTTTTCATTGATAGTACCCTTGTTGAAGGTCTTATGAATATCTTTTACTTCTAACATATTTACTCTCCCTTCCTTGCTGCAAGCACCTGTTTGTTATGCATTCTGATAGCTTTTCTCTTCTTCATGCTCATAATAGCCGGCATATATACCTTCTTCCAATATGGAAGTGCAAGGAATACCGCAACCACAAGTGCCTGTAAAAGTTTAAGCAGGTTAGTATCAATTCCCATCCAGATAACTATTGTCAATACTACATAATATATAACTGCACCGATTGCAACTGAGAGTAACTTAAGTGCAAAATTCTTAAATATTCTTTCAAAAATAACTGTACCAATAATTACGGCTGCAAGACCTATAACAATTGCCCCACGTCCCATGTTAATATCAACGAATCCCTGATACTGTGACAAAAGTGCACTTGACAATGCAACAAGTCCGTTTGAAATCATAAGACCAAGAACAACATTTCTGTTAGTGTTAATTCCCTGTGCCCTGCTCATCTTAGAATTGCTGCCTGTCGCTCTTAGTGAACATCCAAGCGCTGTTCCAAAAAACCAGTATAACAGAGCAATAATAACTATCACAAAAATAGCTGATACTGTAATTGAATTCTTAAAAAACGGTACATCCTTTACATATTTTGATGCTACAAGTACATCATATTTATTTGACCTGATAACCTGATTAGCTGAACCAATTATCATATAGTTAACTGACCACAAACCTATCTGTGTCAAAATACCTGCCAAAATTGCAGGTATTCCCATACATACATGAAAAAGTCCTGTTGCAAGTCCTGCTATAAGACCTGCTAACACTGCGCATAAAATACTTACCCACACATTCTGTCCGGATAACATCATAACTACACAAACTGCACCTCCTGTACACATTGTGCCGTCAACAGTGAGGTCAGCCACATCCAGAATCTTGTATGTAATATAGACGCCTATTGCCATAATTCCCCATATAAGTCCCTGTGCAACCGCACCTGGAAGTGCATTAAATAAAACTGAAAAATCCATAATTTTCTCCATTCCATAAAAAACGTACTAATCCCCCGCCAGCTAAATGACGAGGGACGTTAATTACTAATTGCTTTCGATTGCTTCGTATCCTTCAGGAACTGTGATCTTTAACTCATCACAAATATCTTTGTTGTACTGCTTTGTTACATTTGGTGCATATTCGATTCCCATCTTAGATACGTCTTTTCCATTCTTAAGAATCTCATATGCCTGTAACCCTGACGCATATCCGATATCATAGTAACTAATAGATAATGTAGCAACACCACATCCCTTACAGATACCTGCTTCACCGGCTACGATTGGAACACCTGCCGGTCTTGCAATACTGTCAATTACTTCTGTGTTTGAAGCTGCTGTGTTATCTGTTGGAATATACATTACATCACTGTAATCTACAGCACCATTTAATACTGCAGCGATATCGTTTGAATCCACGAATGTGAACTCCTTACATTCATAACCAAGTTCATTAAGGTGCTCTGTAATCTTATCTGCCTGGAACTTTGAATTAGTCTCTGCCGAACAGTAAAGAATACCAACCTTCTTGGCATCCGGGAATAATTCCTTAATCAAATCCGCCTGCTTGTCAAGTGGAGCAAGATCGCTTGTACCTGATACATTGATACCTGTAGTTCCGTCAAAATCCGCTAAATCCAAAGCTGTTGCATAATCAGTGATTGATGTACCAAGAATAGGAATCTCCTCTGTAGCATTTGCAGCTGCCTGAAGAGGTGCTGTAGCATTTGCTAAGATTAAATCCTTCTTAGATGACACGAATGTGTTAACGATTGTTGAACATGTAGCCGAATCACCCTGTGCATTCTGCTCGTCGAACTTAACATCGTCACCAAGCTTTTCTTTAAGCGCGTCCTTGAATCCCTTAGTAGCAGCATCTAAAGCTTCATGCTGTACTAGCTGGCAAATTCCCACGTTGTATTTCTTTGCTTCCTTTGAGCATCCTGTAAATGCTGACATTGCTAATGTAGCACCAAGTGTTAATGCTAACACTCTCTTTAAACTTTTTCTCATAATAATCTCCATTCTTTTGCTTTAAGTACTTTTTCATAGTATTTTACCAAAAAAGAACTTATAAATCAAGCAACATCTATGGATTTACGATATTCTTTATTCCATCACATATACGTCTTGCAATAATAGGATTATTCATTGTATAAAGATGAATACCTGACACACCGTTTGCAAGCAGATCAATAACCTGGCTTATTGCATAAGCCATACCTGCATCAAACAAGGCCTCCCGGTTATTCTCATACTTGTTAAGAATCTTTACGAACTTCTCCGGGAGATACGCACCACACATATTCACCATTCTCTCAATCTGAGCTTTATTTGTAACAGGCATAATACCTGCCGAAATAGGAACATTGATACCTGCTATATCGCATTTTTCCTTAAATCTGTAAAAATGCTCATTGTCAAAAAACAGCTGTGACACCAGGAATTCATCACCTGCATCAACCTTCTTCTTGAGATTTGTGATATCACTCACCGAGCTTTCTGCCTCCGGATGTGTCTCAGGATAACATGCACCTGCAATACAGAAATCATCACCCTTGCTCTTTAAGTATCTTGTAAGGTCATCTGCATGCTTGAAATCGTCTCTCTCAGGAACTGACGGATTTCTATCGCCACGAAGGGCAAGAATATTCTCTATGCCGCTCTCCTTAAGAGTTGTGTAAAAATCATCAATTTCATTTTTGTTATAACAAAGACATGTAAGGTGGACCATCGGGTCAACGTTATATTCCGTCTTGATTTTTCTTGCAAGCTCAATTGTCTTGTTGTTGTTAGAGCTTCCACCAGCTCCAAAAGTAACGCTTATGTAATCAGGATTCTGTTCACTAAGAATGCTTATTGTCTCATCTATCTGACTAAGTGTTGACTCCTTCTTTGGTGGAAAAATCTCAAACGACAACACTGTTTCCTTCTGTTTATACTTTTCACTAATTCTCATAATAATCTCCTTCAATGAAACTGTTCAGAGCCTCACCTCGAAAACTTTCGTTTTCTCGGTGTGGCGTATCCGCCAAATATATTTTTACAGTTAATCGCTCACGAATGCAAGCATTCATCGCAATTAACTGTAAAAATATGCTTGGCTCTGAACAGTTACATTGTAACATCACAGAAAAATAATACAATAATCAAATTGTTATAGCTGGTTATAGTGATTTTCTATAACAAAAAAGAAGTACCAAAACATAACGTTCTGATACCTCTTTTTTCGAGTCTAGTTGTTTTTTTATAGATTTGAATAACCCATCAAGGTTAAATCTACCGCCTTTGCCACTTCGAATCCTTCACGAATAGCCCACACAACAAGCGACTGACCTCTTCTCATATCACCTGCTGCAAATACGCCCTTAACGTTAGTTTCAAAGTTCTTTGTAGCCACGTTAGTTCTCTCATCCACCTTCACTTTGAAGGCATCAGTCACGTAGCTTTCACTTCCAAGGAAGCCTGCCGCAATAAGAACCATATCTGCCGGTATCTCTTTTTCGCTTCCTGCCACCTTAACCATATTCATACGCTTTGTCTTTTCGTCCATCTTAGGCTCTAAAGATACAAGCTTAACCTTAGTAAGATTGCCCTTTTTATCAACTATGAATTCTTCCACTGTTGTCTGATACACTCTTGGATCTTTTCCAAATACAGCAATAGCTTCTTCCTGACCATAGTCTGTCTTTAAGACCTTTGGCCACTCAGGCCACGCATTGTCAGCAGTACGTGTATCTGATGGTTTTGGCATCATCTCTAATTGGACAACAGATTTAGCTCCCTGACGTATTGCTGTTCCGACACAGTCATTACCTGTGTCACCACCACCGATTACTATTACATTTTTATCCTTTGCAGATATAGCTTTTCCGTCCTTAAAATCTGAATCAAGCAAACTCTTTGTAACTGATGTGAGATAATCAACTGCAAAATATATTCCTTTGGCATTTCTTCCCGGTGCCAATATATCCCTTGGATTTGATGCACCACAGGCAAGAATAACTACATCAAATTCTCTCTTAAGTTCAGCGTATGTCACGTCTTTTCCAACATTTACTCCTGTTTTGAAAATAACGCCTTCCTCTTCCATAAGCTTAATTCTTCTGTCAATCACGCTCTTATCAATCTTCATATTTGGAATACCATATCTGAGTAAACCACCAACTCTGTCTGCACGTTCATAAACAGTAACCAAATGACCTCTTTTGTTAAGCTTAAGCGCTGCAGCAAGTCCTGAAGGACCTGAACCCACAACTGCCACTTTCTTTCCGGTTCTAACCTTAGGAGGGTTGGCAGTTACATAACCGCTTTCAAATGCATTCTCAATAATTGCCCGCTCGTTTTCCTTTGTTCTTACCGGTTCCTCATGAAGATTACATGTACATGCCGCTTCACAAAGAGCAGGACATACACGGCTTGTAAATTCCGGGAAACAGTTAGTCTTAACCAATCTGTCATATGCCTGTTTCCAATTACCTGAGCATACTAAAGCATTGGTCTCCGGAACCAGGTTGTTAAGAGGACAACCTGATACCATACTTCCAACTATCTGACCGTTCTGGCAAAATGGTACACCACACGCCATACATCTGCTACCCTGCTCTTCTTGTTTTTTAAGAGAAACAGGCTCATGAAATTCGTTAAAATTCTTAATTCTCTTTAATGGTTCCATCCTTTTATTCCCCTTTCTTTGTTGCAAAGCTTTCATAGAACGCTTCAATCTGTGCCTGTTCTGTACTCATACCTTTTTCTTCAAGCTTAGCTGATAAAGCAACCATCTTCTTGTAGTCATTTGGAATAATCTTCTTGAATTTGCCTACATAATTTTCCCAGTCTGCAAGAATACTCTTTCCTCTCTCAGAACCTGTTTCCTTCACGTGTTCTTCGATAAGGCTCTTAAGCTCATGTATATCATACTTGCTCTCAAGCTTTTCTATACTGATCATATCTTTGTTAAGATTTCTGTAGAGATGATTATCTTCATCAAGTACATATGCGATACCGCCACTCATACCTGCGGCAAAGTTTTTGCCGGTTTTACCAAGTACAACTACACGACCACCTGTCATATATTCACAGCCATGCTCGCCGACACCTTCGACAACAGCGTAAGCACCAGAGTTTCTTACGGCAAAACGCTCACCTGCAACACCGTTGATAAATGCCTTACCACTTGTAGCACCATACAATGCCACGTTACCTGCGATAATATTTTCCTCAGCTTTATAACCTCTGTCAGCCGGTGGATACACTACAAGCTTACCACCCGATAATCCCTTACCAAAATAATCATTAGTATCACCGCAAAGCGAAAGTGTAAGACCAGCAGGAATAAATGCACCAAAGCTCTGTCCGCCTGCACCTTTACAATTGATTGTAATAGTGTCGTCAGCAAGTCCCTTCTTGTGATTTCTTGTAATCTCTGAACCAAGAATTGTACCAAATGCTCTGTCTGTATTTCCAACCTTTATATCAAGGGACGCCTTAGTTCCCTCTTTCACTGCTTTTCCAAGCTTCTTGAGAAGAACCTTTTCATCAAGTGTTTTTTCAAGTTCAAAATCGTATACTAAATCCTTGTTAAAAGTAACAGGTTCCTTAGTATCTCCAAACTGATTTGCAAGAATCTGACTTAAATCCATCTTCTTAGCCATAGGAAGTGATGAATCCTCTTTTACCTTAAGTAAATCTACACGTCCAACCATCTCATCAATTGTTCTTACACCAAGCTTAGCCATATATTCCCGAAGTTCTCTTGCTATAAATCTCATAAAGTTTTCAACATATTCCGGTTTACCCTTGAATCTCTTTCTAAGCTCAGGGTTCTGTGTAGCCACACCGACAGGACATGTATCAAGATTACATACTCTCATCATTACGCATCCCATTGTTACAAGCGGAGCAGTAGCAAAACCAAATTCCTCTGCACCAAGTAGTGCTGCGATAGCTACATCACGACCACTCATAAGTTTACCATCTGTCTCAATTCTTACTCTCTGTCTAAGTCCATTCTGAATAAGTGTCTGATGAGTCTCTGCAAGACCTAATTCCCAAGGAAGTCCTGCATTGTGAATTGAGCTTTCCGGAGCTGCACCTGTACCTCCGTCATAACCTGATATAAGTATTATCTGAGCACCTGCTTTTGCAACACCTGCTGCTACAGTACCAACACCTGCCTCTGATACAAGTTTAACTGAAATATCAGCCTTTGTGTTTGCATTTTTCAAATCATAGATAAGCTCAGCCAAATCTTCGATTGAATAAATATCATGATGTGGTGGTGGTGAGATAAGACTTACACCCGGTGTAGAATGTCTTGTCTTTGCAACCCAAGGATAAACCTTCTTAGCCGGAAGGTGTCCGCCTTCACCCGGCTTTGCACCCTGTGCCATCTTAATCTGAATTTCTTTAGCACTTACCAGATATCTGCTTGTAACACCAAATCTGCCCGAAGCCACCTGCTTAATTGCTGAACATCTGTCAACCTTGCTTCCTGCCGAATCGAGACGCTCCTCACTCTCTCCACCTTCACCGGTATTTGATTTACCATGAAGATTATTCATTGCAATCGCAAGTGTTTCATGTGCTTCCTCTGAGATTGAACCATATGACATGGCACCTGTTTTAAAACGTTTAACAATTTCGTCTTCACTCTCAACCTCATCGATATTAACAGGCTTAGCTGCATAATTGAAATCAAGCATACTTCTTAAATAACCGCTTTGTTCTTTATCTATTTCAGTCGCATACTGTTTATATAAATCATAGCTTCCTGTCCAGGTAGCCTGCTGAAGCATATGGATTGTCTGAGGATTGTATCTGTGTTCCTCGCCACCGCTTCTTCTCTTATGCTTACCTACACTGTCAAGAGTTAAGTCTGTTTCAAGCCCAAGTGGATCAAAAGCCTTTGAATGTCTTTCATCTACCTGCTTTTCGATATCTTCCATATCGATACCGCCCACACGGCTCACTGTTCCGTTAAAATATTTGTCAACAACACTCTGCGAGATACCAATAGCCTCAAAAATCTTAGCGCCCTGATATGACTGGATTGTTGAAATACCCATCTTAGAAGCAATCTTTACAATTCCATGTAAAATAGCATCATCGTAATCTGCAACTGCTGCATAATAATCTTTATCAAGAATTTTTTCTGTGATAAGCTCCTCGATAGTATCATGTGCAAGATATGGATTTACTGCCAATGCACCGTAACCTAAAAGTGTTGCAAAGTGGTGTACCTCTCTTGGCTCACCTGACTCAAGTATAAGAGCAAGTGATGTCTGTTTCTTAGTAGCTACAAGATGCTGATGAACTGCAGACACAGCAAGAAGCGAAGGTATAGCCACATGGTTTTCATCAACGCCTCTGTCTGATAACACAACGATATTAGCTCCATCCTTGTATACCTTGTCAACTTCTACGAACACTCTGTCAATGGCTCTCTCAAGCTTTGTACTCTTGTAATAAACAATAGGTACTACAGCCACCTTAAAGCCTTCTTTATCCATATTCTTAATCTTTAACATATCTGTGTTTGTAAGAATAGGATTTTCGATTTTTAAGACCTGACAGTTTTCAGGCTCTTCTGATAAAAGGTTACCCTGTTTACCGACATACACAGTTGTACTTGTTACAATTGCTTCTCTTATTGCATCAATAGGCGGATTTGTAACCTGTGCAAACAACTGTTTAAAATAATCAAATAAAAGATGATTCTTATCTGATAATGCCGCAAGTGGTGTATCAACACCCATAGCTGCAATTGCTTCGCCAGCATTTAATGCCATATTATAAATTGAATTCTTGTACTCTTCATATGTGTAGCCGAATGCTTTCTGAAGCTGTTTCTGCATCTTAGCATCATATTTTTCTATTCTCTTATTTGGAATCTTTAAATCTTTAAGATGGAGAAGATTACTGTCTAACCACTCACCATAAGGCTGCTTTGTAGTGTATCTTTCCTTCAGCTCATCATCCTGTACAATCTCACCCTTTACTGTATCGATAAGAAGCATTTTTCCCGGATGAAGACGTTCCTTTAATACGATCTCTGATTCAGGAATATCGAGAACACCAACCTCTGAAGCAAGCACAACATCACCATTTTTTAACACATAATATCTCGAAGGTCTAAGACCATTTCTGTCAAGTACGGCACCTGCCAAATCACCATCAGAAAATACGATTGATGCAGGTCCATCCCAAGGCTCCATCATAGTCGCATAGTACTGATAGAAATCTCTTTCATCCTGGCTAAGTGTCTGATTGTTTGCCCATGGCTCCGGAATTGTAATCATCACAGCAAGCGGAAGCTCCATACCACTCATCACTAAAAATTCAAGTGTATTATCAAGCATAGCTGAATCCGAACCTCTTGTATCTACTACAGGAAGAATCTTGTGAAGCTGTCCCTTTAAATGAACTGATTCCATTGTCTCTTCTCTGGCAAGCATCTTATCAGCGTTACCTCTAATTGTATTAATCTCACCGTTATGAACGATAAATCTGTTTGGATGAGCTCTCTCCCAGCTTGGATTTGTGTTAGTACTGAATCTTGAATGTACCATCGCAATAGCAGATACATATGCTTCATCCTGAAGATCAGCAAAGAAGGTTCTAAGCTGGTTTACAAGGAACATACCTTTGTATACAATTGTTCTGCTTGACATAGATACAACATAAGTGTTGTCATTTGACTGTTCAAACTCTCTTCTTGCAATATATAATTCTCTGTCAAAATCAAGTCCTTTAGCTAAATGCGCAGGCTTCTTAATGAATGCCTGAACAATATGTGGCATACACTCTCTCGCCTTGTTACCAAGCACCTTATCATCTACAGGAACATCTCTGTAGCCAAGAAGCTTAAGGCCCTCTTTTTCGATGATTATTTCAAACATCTTCTTTGCCTGGTTTCTCTTAAGTTCATTCTGTGGGAAAAACAACTGAGCTATACCATACTCTCTTTCCTCACCTATATCAAAGCCAAGCTTATTACATTCTCTCTTAAAAAAATCATGTGAAATCTGTAGAAGGATACCAACACCATCACCTGTTTTTCCTTCTGCGTCTTTACCTGCTCTATGCTCAAGATTTTCAACAATCTTAAGTGCATTCTGCACTGTGCTGTGAGTCTTTATACCTTTACTATTAATCACAGCACCGATACCACAGTTATCATGTTCAAATTGTCGTCTGTATAATCCTAAATTTTCTTGCATAAGTACTCCTCCTATTTGCTTTCTCTATAATTAACTGCACTCTCTATCAGTCCCCTGAACAAAGGATGTGCTCTGTTTGGTCTTGATTTGAATTCCGGATGTCCCTGAGTTGCTATAAAATACGGCTGGTCAGGAAGCTCTAACATCTCAACAATTCTTCCATCCGGTGATTTACCGGAAAATACCATACCGGCTTTTTCAAATTCATATCTGTATTCGTTATTTACTTCATATCTGTGTCTGTGTCTCTCGCTTATCTCTTCTTTTCCAAAAAGTTTCATCGCAAGACTGTCCTTCGTCAGCACACACGGATATGCCCCAAGTCTCAATGTTCCTCCGATATTTGTCACACCCTTCTGGTCAGGCATCAAATCTATTACCGGATGCATTGTATCAGGATTTAATTCAAAACTGTTTGCATCTTCGTATCCAAGAACATTCCTTGCATATTCCACTATTGCCATCTGCATACCCAGACATATTCCAAGGAAAGGAACATTATTCTCTCTTGCATATTTGATTGCTTCAATCTTTCCTTCAGTTCCTCTTGTTCCAAAGCCTCCCGGAACTAATATTCCATCTGCATCTGAAAGCATCTCTTTTACATTCTCACAATTTAACTCTTCCGAATCAATCCACTTTATATTTACAAGTGCCTGCGCTGATATACCACCATGCTTAAGTGCTTCAACCACACTAAGGTACGCATCATGAAGCTGTATATATTTTCCAACCATTGCGATAGTCACTTCAGATTTTGGATTTCTAAGACGTTCTATCATATCCATCCATTCAGTAAGTTCAGGCTTACCACATTCAAGCTTTAGTGCATCACACACTGTCTGGGCAAGCTTTTCTTTTTCCATTGCAAGTGGAGCTTCATATAAATATTCCACATCCAGATTCTGCAAAACATTCTTCTCCGGCACATTACAAAAGAGAGCTATTTTTTTCTTCTGCTCATCAGGAATCTCAACTTCACTTCTACATACAATTATGTCAGGCCAAAGTCCCATTCCCTGGAGTTCTTTAACGCTTTGCTGTGTCGGTTTTGTCTTAATCTCTCCGGAAGCTTTTATATAAGGAATCAATGTCACATGAATAAGTATCGCATTCTCATGTCCTACCTCATGCTGGAACTGTCTTATAGCTTCAAGGAAAGGCTGACTCTCTATATCACCAACAGTTCCACCAACCTCTATTATTACTATTCTGTCATCTTCAGTGCTTGCAAATCTGCTCTTAATCTCATTAGTGATATGAGGAATTACCTGAACGGTTCCACCGCCGTAATCGCCACGTCTCTCTTTTTGAAGGACTGACCAGTAAATCTTTCCGGTAGTCACATTTGAATTCTTATCAAGACTCTCATCTATAAATCTCTCGTAATGCCCAAGGTCAAGGTCTGTCTCCGTACCATCATCTGTAACAAACACCTCACCATGCTGTATCGGATTCATAGTTCCCGGATCCACATTGATATATGGATCAAACTTTTGCATCGTTACATTGTAACCTCTGACTTTTAAAAGTCTTCCAAGTGATGCAGCTGTTATACCTTTTCCAAGACCGGATACAACACCGCCTGTTACAAAAACATATTTATTAGCCATATTTTTCCCTCCATATTTTTTACTCAATTTCCATTGGATAATTGTTATCAAAGCATGCCTTACATATCGGCAGATCTCCCACCATACTCTGTAAATCCTCTATTTTCATATAGCCCAGAGAATCAGCACCTATCATCTGTCTTATCTCTTCTGTAGAATGAGACGATGCGATTAACTGCTTGTTAGACGGGACATCTGTTCCAAAATAACAAGGGTAAAGAAATGGTGGCGAACATATTCTTACATGCACACTTTTCGCTCCTGCACTCTTAAGCAATTTAATCAAATTAGCTATCGTAGTTCCTCTTACAATCGAGTCATCTACAAGAACTATATTCTTATCCCTCACTGCCGGCTCAAGAACACTAAGCTTAAGTCTCACACTGGACTCTCTCTCCTTTTGCGTTGGCTTTATAAACGTTCTTCCTATATACCCATTCTTATAAAAAATCTGACCAAACGGTATTCCTGCTTCCTTGGCATAACCAATCGCTGCTGCAACACCCGATTCAGGAACTCCTGCCACAATATCTGCTTCAACCGGATAAGCCTTTGCAAGTGCCGCACCTGCCCTAAGTCTGGAATCATAAACCGATATTCCATCTATCTTGCTGTCTAGTCTCGCAAAATAGATATATTCAAATATACAGTGTGCATTCTTCTTAGCACATAATGACTTGTTTGAGCTGATTCCGTCACCGGTAATTGTAACTATTTCTCCCGGTTCTACATCTCTTATAAACTCTGCTCCCATGGCACTAAGTGCACAGCTCTCCGATGCAATTATGTATCTGCTTTCCTTCTTTCCGATACATAACGGCTTGAGCCCAAGCGGATCACGAACACCTACAAGCTTTCTTGGACTTGCAATAACAAGACCATACGCACCTCTTATCTGGGATGCAGTTTTCAAAATCGCTTCCTCAACCGATTTTGTGTTTACACGCTCTCTCGCAATAATATGAGCGATAACCTCTGAATCTGTAGTAGTGTGAAAAATCGCACCGAGAAGTGCCAATTCATTTTTCAACTCTTCTGTATTTACAAGATTTCCATTGTGTGCCATCGCAAGTGTCCCCTTTATATAATTGAGAACCAATGGCTGTGCATTGTTTATTGTTGTCTCTCCCGTAGTCGAATATCTTACGTGACCTACTCCAAGATTTCCTTTTAAAGGAGTTAATGTGTTTTCCTTAAAGACCTCACTGACAAGTCCCATACCTCTGTACACATTCATATTCCCTTTTTCACCGGCCGTGTCTGACACTGCAATTCCACACGACTCCTGGCCTCTGTGCTGTAATGCCGAAAGTCCATAATATATATCCGTAGCTACATCGAAGCCATCAATATCATAGACACCGCACACTCCACACTCTTCTTTGATTTTTTCTTCATCCCTCATAGTTGCCTCCATTATCACATCAAGAACATAAAAAAAAGCAAAAAACGCCTTAGAGTTTTCCTCTAAAGCGCCTTTGCTTTCCGTACGTATTTATTTCATAAAACGAATTATACACATATTTTTTAAATTGTCAAGATTTTTTAGCTGGCAAGATCTGCACCAAGAATAAAAATCTTTGTAATTGTCTCTCCTTCTACAGATACCTGCAACGATCTTGTACCTTCTGAATAGTAATATCCGGCCATTTCCTGATAGTCATCTCCCTGAAGTGATGGTACCTCAGATGCCTTTGTGTTAATCGATACACCCATTACTGTCTGTGCATCACTTGTTCCATATCCGTTGTCAGATATGTCTATTGAAAAAATAACATCCTTGCAGGCTGCAACTGTCATACCAGGGAAATAATATTCTGTAACATTTTCTGATGAGAAGCAGCTTGGCACCTCTGCACTTGGGGCTGCCTGTGCACCAAGACTGTCAATCACTTCACTCGCCTTATCACCAAGACCAAACACTACTGAGTTATATTTTACCTGACTTTTTTCATCAAAAGTAGTATATGTAGTCTCCTTCTTTGATTCTTCTTCTGAAGTTGCTTCTTCCTTTGAAGACTCTTCTTTTGTTGTATCTTCACTTTTTGTCTCTTCTTTTGTTGTCTTCTCTTTTGTTGTATCTTCCTTTGAAGTCGTCTCTATCTCAACCTTACCTGTATCCTTTGCCTTATCTTCCTTTGAGCCACATCCAACAAGCCCTACAGACATTGACATTACAAGTGCTGCGATTACCAAATATCTCTTTTTCATAATTATTTTCCTCCAATTGTAATTTCATTAATTATACCACTGCTGTTATTTCCGGATATGACTGATACATCATATGTTCCTTCTTTAATCTCCGAGGAATTAAGCATCATGGAATAACCGGCTTTTGACTTCGTATCCTCATTCTTAAGAAGCTCTTCTTCGTATACCGGAAAAGCTTCAAAAATGTATTTACTATCTTCCGATTCAAGCTTCACATACACTCTCACATCCTCAGATACCATACTCTCATCAATTGTTCCGTATATTCTGTAAGCATAGCCTTCATCCGATGCAAGCATATAATTCTTGTCGCTTTCCACCACCTTCGATGCTTCGATGTCAGCTCTTTGTGGTGACATCATAAATGGTGCTGTCTTTATCAGATTACAAAGATTACGTTCCACGATTTCATAAATCATATCAGTATTCTCCTGCACCATATTCATCTCAGGACATGTAGTTCTTACAAACATAGCTGTATCATAATTATCAATCATAAATGGCAACAAAGCCCTGCCAAAGGAATCTCTTACCATATATAGATTTCTTCCGGTATCCTTGTCTTTCTTAGACGTCTTAAAGCGGTTATCTCCATCCTCTTTATCGCTCATAAAATTGTCAAGCTGTGCCTGTGTATCAGTAACACCTGCCGGCATCACAAAACTGAATTCATCATAATCGATATCGAATTCATACTGACAGCATGACGCATTATATGCCGGATAAAGCAGCTTATCAAGATCGCCTCTCCAGTCATCTGTAACCTTATAGGACACTCCATCATAGGTCTTGTGCTCTCTGTCAAGATGGTTCATCATCTCATTGTACGAGAGAAGCGCACCTAGATTTGTCCAATGGGTATCATCTGTATGATATATCATCATATCCTTTTTTTCAATTAGAAATTGTTTTAAATTTACAAAATTTACATCTGACTGTTCAAGATACTTATATAATCTCGAAAGATTGTTCTCCTTCGACTTTGTGTAAAACACAGGCATATATTCATCATAAATCGAATTTTTATTAGGTGTTGGTGCAAACAGGAATTTGCCACCCTTAGACTCGACATTTTCCTGAAGCAGCGACAACGTTACAACTATACTTTTTAAATCATGCTCCGACATAGCATTTGTATTCATAAAGTCAGGTATTGTACTCTCATAAAAAAGCCAGCCGTCTTTTCCCACAATCACATTCCCTGATGGTGATTTAAATATGTTACTCTTTACAAAATTAGCACCTGTAAGAAGTTGTGAACGCATCGGCAGGTTGTCATTGAACCAGCCTTCAAATTCTTCTGAAAAATCTTTATTCACCGAACCATCTTTTATCACCGATGGCATTTTTGCAAGTTCTTTTTTTTCAAGCTCGCCACTATTTTTTGAAAACGGAAGCATCACAAGAGGTGTTGCACACATTCCAAAAAATAACGCACTGTATATTATTTTAGTTACTTTTTTCACTGCGTAATCTCCTCCTAGAATCTAAAGTAAATAAATGGGTTATATTCACTTGATATAAGTAATAAAATACAAAAAGCGAACAATACCAGTGTCCCTGCATATTGAAGGTGTTCCGCCGCACCCTTTAGCTTTGTAGCTTCCATTTTTTCACCGATTAACTTCGCAACCGGCGTCGCAAATATTACTGCAAAAATCAATGCTACTATTGTCATAACAGAAACACCGGCAAGTATCGTGCTGTTCACTGCCGCATCACCTGACGCACCACTAAACATCTTCGCGATAATATTCCCTGCCTGTGACAGTGAATCCGCCCTGAAAATAACAAATGTTAACAGGGCCACCATCAATGTATATATATGACCAAATGGTCTGAACCATTTTTTCTTAGTCGGTATTATTCCCATCTCCTCAAGTATCAGGAACATTCCATGTAAAAGCCCCCACACAATAAATGTAAAGTTGGCACCATGCCACAAACCCGTCAGGAAAAATACTATAGTTCTGTTTATATTTGTCCTGAATTTGCCTTTTCTGTTTCCTCCAAGCGGAATATATACATACTCCTTAAACCAGGTGGAAAGTGATATATGCCATCTTCTCCAGAAGTCCTGAACTGACCGGGAAATATATGGATAGTTAAAGTTCTCCTTAAAATCAAAGCCAAATATGCATCCAAGTCCTATTGCCATATCACTGTAGCCTGAGAAATCATAGAAAATCTGAAACATATAACATACTGCCCCAAGCCAGGCGGATAAGGTACTAAGTCCTGACACCGATGAGTTAAACACCAGGTCAGCAACGTATCCCATCTGGTTAGATATTATTACCTTCTTTGCAAGACCTATGATAAATCTGTTTATACCTCTTGATACCCTGTCTGCACTAAATTCTCTTTTATGTAACTGTTTCTCAATATCATGATACTTTACGATTGGACCGGCAATAAGCTGCGGGAAAAATGATATATACAAAAATACTGACAGCAGATTTTTCTGTACCATTTTTTTGTCGCGGTATACATCGATTACATAGCTAAGTCCCTGAAATGTAAAAAACGATATACCAATTGGGAGCTTAATCACCGGAACCGGCAGGTTAAGTGGTGTCACAGCATTAATTGTTTCAGTCACAAAACCTAAATACTTAAACACAAAAAGCAGACCAATATTTAACAATACCGCCGCAAATACCGCTAACTTATCATGTTTTTCTCCTGCGCATATACGCCCGAAAATGTAATTAAGTATGATTGAAATAATCATAATAAATACTGCGACCGGCTCACCAAACGCATAGAAAATCAAACTGGCTGCCACCAGCAATATGTTTCTTATCAAATCATTTGCAAGAATGAAGTATAAGAAAAATATAACCGGCAGAAAGATAAATAAAAATACTACCGAACTAAATGTCATAATCTCTTCTCCTATGTTAAATATACTCGTATCTGTTCAGCGTTTTATTGTAACATAGAATAATCAGTAATTCTATGACTTTTTGAAATTAACCGGATACAAATAAAAATCCGATGAACGTATTGTTCACCGGATTATAAATTCAAGTATCTGTTCAAAATTTTATTTTATGCTTTTTTCAAGTTGTGATGCAAGCTCTAAACAAATCTTTAGCTTCTCCCTGATTCCTGTAGCCTTATCAAGGTTATCCTTCGACACTTCGTCAGATACCTTTATACTTTCTATGATAGATTTGACATCTTCACTTATGAGCTTAAGTTTCTCCGAAATCTCTTTGGATGAAGTACCCGAGTCATTGGCAAGCTTGCCCATCTCTGAAGCAACCACAGCAAAACCTCTGCCCGCCTCACCGCTTCTTGCCGCCTCAATAGTAGCATTGAGGGCAAGTACGTTGGATTTGGAAGCATTACCGCTAATCTTGTTAACTACAACTGATGCTTTCTTAACATCATCGTCAATATTATCTGTCTGAGTAGTCATATCATCAAGGCTCTCATTAATCTTCGCAATACCATCAAACACCTCAACGATTGCTGCATCGATTTCTTCTACTGCACTTTTAAATTCACCCGAAATACTATGAATTGCATCCTTCACAGAAGCAGAATGTGTATAAGTTACAACACCAACAACCCGTCCTGCATCCTTGATTGGAACAAGATACCCTTCAAATGCCTCTCCCATAACCTCTTTAGGAAGATAGTTGTATTTTCTCTTTCCTGTTCTTAACACTTCATCAAATCCACCGCTTGGGTCATCCATATGCTCACCAACCGCCTTGAGCGGCTTAAGACCTGCCGGAATCTGATATCCCAGCACTGTTCCCTCCGTGTCCAGAACAGTTACAAAAGATGAATCGTCTAACAATTGATAAAACGTAGGTAACACCTCAAGAACCTTATTAATCTCAGGGTTTACCTGATTGAAATCCACACCCATATACATTCTCCTTTTTCGTATAATTTGTTCGTTCACTTTCCATAAAAGTATTAGCTAAATTATACTACAAATCAGGAAAATATTCCAGTATTATTATAATAACGTATTTCCAACAATAAGTCCTAAATAATTTCCTATTGCATATCCCAGACACCCAACTAAAAGTGCCGGTTCAACAAGTTCTTCCCAGCCTTTTGCTATTGCCATACTTGCAGCAGTTGTATGTCCTCCTACATTTGCATTTGATGCAATAATAAGAGTCTTGCGGTCCATCTTCAAAGCAGATCCACACACAAACGTAAACAGCATATTAAAGACAATAATGACAAATGCAAATATTATCCTCGCTAATATCCCAACCATACTTCTTGAATATTGCAATATTCTTAGAAAAATTACTTATAAACATTCCTACCACAGCAACCACTATAATAATATTAATTTCAACCAACCTTCGATACCATCTTCTCTCCAAACGATGCTTTAAAGTCTTTCCAACTTTTCTTGAAATTGGCTCCTGTTTTTCTTCTTCTGTCATCTCATATACCGGCTTATCGCCAAATAATTTCTCGTAACGTTTTCTTTCTCTTCTCTTCATTTTTCCTCTCCTATTGAACAATCTACAAATATATTATATAATCTGTATCTGTTCAGAGCCAAGCATATTTTTAGAGCTAAATGTGATGAATGCTCGCATACGTGAGCATTTAGCTGTAAAAATATATTTGGCGGATACGCCACATCGCCGAAATGCACAGCATTTTGGCGATTGTGGTGATTACATACTTAATCGGACTTGCTGCAAAGCAGATTCCCAAGATTAAGGATGAATTAATTCCTGTGATTGTAGGTGTTGCAGGTGGCATCCTGGGTGTTGTTGGAATGCAAGCCATTTAAAAGGCATCTTGCTATGTGCTGAAAGCACGATTAAAAACACAGCAAAAGAAAGGAAAATGATATGGAATTTCTAAAAGAAATCTTAGGTGAAGCTTGCAAATCTTGCAACCGGTGATTATGTAGGCAAAGGCAAGTTTAATGCATTACAGGAAGCATTGAATGGCAAGGATGCAGAAATCACTAATGCAAATATTTTTTTAATATTTATGGAAATCTAAACTTTTAGTTTATCAGTCCACTCAGCTCCCTTAAATCCTACAAGTACAATATTATCCTTTATAATAAGCGGGCGTTTCACCAACATCCCGTTAGTAGCAAGCAGCTGCAATTGTTCTTCATCACTCATATTTGGAAGCTTATCTTTAAGCCTCATCTCCTTATATAATATTCCACTTGTATTGAAAAACTTCTTAAGTGGAAGTCCACTCCTATCATGCCATTCCTTCAGTTCATCATAAGATGGATTATCTTCCACAATATGACGCTCTGTATATTCTATACTATTCTCATCCAACCATTTTTTAGCCTTTTGGCAGGTTGAACACTTAGGGTAACAAATAAATTGCATAAATATCCTCCAATCCAAAGACGCTTGCGTCTTTTAGTACTTCCTACTATCTAATGTATCTACATTTAGAACCTTCTATTCTCTAATTCTTTAATAATATGTATAATTACATTCTATCACGCACCATCATCAATGCAAAGCCCGACAAATTCTGACCTTTCCATTGTTCAGGAAACATTCTTTTTGGATCATTCATAGAACGCCCAATGCCCCATATTCGATCTTTTACTGCGCATTCAGCTAATACAGCTCTTCCCGTATCTCGCAGTTTACCACACAGAAAATCATCCTGTGAAAACTTAGCTAACAATCCTTCATAAACTATAATCTGTCTTATACCATTCCATATGCTATCATTATAACCTGTTACTGATCGTCCCAGTTCTTTTATATAGGCAACATCTTGTGTAATAATAATTTTTTCAGCAGTTCTATTATCTCCAAAATATACCGCCTTTTGATACATCATAAATTGTTCAACTGACGTAAAATTCATATCATTCACAGAAAAGTTCGAGATATACCAATTACTTAAAAATCCATTCTCTTCTTCTGGATTATGAAAGCATATTACCTTCATTACACTTCACCAACCTTCTGTACAGCCAACTCTAACTTTAAGTCATGAAGTCCAAAGTATGCTTTCTTTAAAAAATCTATTGGTTTTTTTTACTACTTCTTTACTGGGAATATCATAATACCATTGATAGTAAGCGTAAAACTCACCAATCCAATCAGGCATAAATCCCTCGAGCGCATTGCCCGTTTTCAATTCGTACTTCTCTGTATCGAAAAAATACTGACATAACTCTTTGGCATCCATCGTATTCACATAAGCTTTTGCCTCATCGATGTTTTTCTTGTTTTACTAGCCATATAAGTAATTATAAAATCTTCCGTATCATTGTTTGGAAATGATCGTGCTACAAAATCAAATAATTTTCCCTGATTCTCTACGACGTCATTTAAATATTCCACTGCATATGCGCCCATCATTATCACCTCTCAAATAACGTACTAAATACATTTGTTACCTTGTTTTCATCAGAATTAATCAAATCATACATATTTTTTCTTGATGCAATATCTCTCTTATTATATCTATTGTTAAATTCTGAACATTCAACTGAAACAATGTCCTGTTTAATCCTCTTTTCATATTTGCTATTATGTTTTGCTATAAAATACCATCTACACAATCTGATACAACCTCTTGTACTGATAATTACCTACAACAAATTTTTTAGCATCAACCTTATCTTCAAGCTCATTAGTTGTAATAAATTCTTTGTTTACTTTTACAAGATATTGCCTACTGCTTTTTCAACTAAATAAAATGAGGCAATATCACTAAATTGATCCAACACCTGTACTACTCTGGGCGTTGTAATAAAATCAATAACCCACACTTACATTAAGCAATTGTGCCATTACTTTTAAATTGTTAACATCAGGCATTCACGAGCTGCTTCAAGCATTATCTCCACATATCAAACAGACTCAACTGCTCTGTTTTAAATTCAGACAAGACCATCCTTTCAATCGTTTCTCCTTTGATATGTTTGCTCTCAATTCTCTGCATACCATTGCGAATATTGGAATCTATAAGCTTTAATACATATATATTATCAAATCGGTTATATATGGAATCTCCACCTAATCCCGACAGACAAATCAGCTGTGTGTTAGTCTTCTTCGCCATCTCCATAAGCGGTTTGAGAAGATGAACTGAATATGTCTGTGCAAAAGGATTATCCATAATCAGCACTTTACCTTCCTCTCCGGATGAAAACATATTACTCTCATCACGCCTCATATAACTCAGCAGGCAGGTAAGTATTACAAATGCTGACAGAAATCCTTCACCACCTGAATTAGCCGACACTTCTGCCCATGAAATAGGTATTTCCCGTTCAGCCTCAATCTTATACAACTTTATTTTAATATTATTAATGCCAACTACATCATCATACAATTTTTTAGTAGAAATAACATTTCCCAGAAACTCATCCAGATTCCTGTTATTTTCAATAGTGTCAATTCCAAGCTTTATTACTCTTTCAAAGAAGTCATTCAGTTTTAATCTGAAATGTTCTTTCTCGGTATCCCAATCAGGCACATGTATTTTTAACATTTTTATACTTCTGTTACGCACATTAATAGTGGAATTCTTATCTATCATGGCAATGTTATCGTTAATGCTTTGAATGTACTCGAGGAACATCTCCTCTATATTCTTCTGTTCACTGTCAATATTAGCCAAATCAATCTTCAATTTTTCCAGCTGACTCTCGTATGATGACTTGTTAATATTGTACTGCTCCAGTAAATGAAACGGATTGCCCGTCTGTGCAAGGAGACTTGCAAATGTTTTCCTGAAGTAATCATCTGAATATTCCTCTTTACCTTCAATCTTTCTTATCTCTTCTGAAATACTGCTCTGCTTCTCCCTCAATGCATCTTTGGCATTTTCAAGTTTCTTTCTCAAAGTCTTCTGATACTGCTCAAGAGAGTTTTTATCTACAATGTCCAAATCCGGCACATTACTCTTTAAAACAGCCAGCCTTTCCTCTGATACATCCGGCCTGTCATCTGCATATTCTAACACTCCGCTTAACTTGGCAGACAAATCATTTTTCCTGTTATCCATATCATGAATATTCTTCCTGACATTCTCTGCATCATGCTGCCTTAATTTTATTCTCTTGTCAAACTCGGTATCAACTATTCTGCTCCTTTGTACAGGCTCATCATATCCGGTTTCTTTTTTCAAATCCTTTATCAGATTTTTCATTCGTTCTTCATATGTTGAAATGTTTTTTTCAATTATGATATTTTCTTCACAAACCCTATTATACTCTGTTTCCGCTTCTTCCTTCTGTTTTTCAACCTGCTTATACTGTTCTTCTGAAAAAACAACATTTTCATATTCTTCTTCCGGAATATTCAGCTTATTCTTATTCGCAAGTTCATTTTCTTTCTTTTCAATTCTTTCGCTATATTTTTTTGCATTTTTTTGAAGTTCTGACATTGTATAAGATACTTCTTTTGTAAGTGCATTAAATCTTGCCTCTAACTGTTCTGTGGTCATAGCTTCATCCGGGTGATCCATTTCTTCATTGCCTTGCTGTGCATAATCACCATACTCGGAAACCTTTTCCCGGGCTTTACCTGCCAATTCATCATATTTTTTAATCTGCTCTTTTAATCCGGTTATCTCATTACTCAATGTCTCCAGCTTTACTTCAAGCATCCTCCTGCTGCTTTCTAATTCCTTCAGTTCATTCTGCATCCTTGAGAGACTTGCCTTATCAGTCTCATATTCTTCATATTTTCTACACAGCTTATCAAATGCTTCGCCTCTTCTCTCGAATTTTGTTATCAACCTGTTGCTATCACTAATTAGTCCGGCATTTTCCTTCTTTTTATTATTATTGATATCCTTCTCATGCTTAATGTCCCGCTGCCTCTCTTCCAGCTTATTTACTTCATCTATGGATGCTGCAATATCATTTTCAGTTTTATCGAATAACGCTGCCGTATACGTCTGATTCTCAATGTTAATCCTGTACTCATTAAATGTATTAATATCAGAATTTCTATCTTTAATAAGCTTTCCAAGCTCTTCTATGCTATTATGCAGTTCAGCAAGCATCTTTTGAAGTTCCTCTCTGTCAAGAAGATGATTGTTAAACATTACAAAGAAATGAATATTCCCATATGTAGTTATGTGATTTTCCGTATTTTCTACTGACTTTTCCAACTCACCCCTTACAATCACCGGAATAGGAAAACTGGTATACAGTTCTTCATCCATATTTTTGAATCTCTCAAATGTATTATCTTCCATAATTATGGAATATGGCAGGAATGGATTATTATTTACAAGCTCGGTATTCTCTTTAACTGTCCTTCCATTTTTTGTGAGCCACTCCATTCCATATACTATATCTATACCATTTTCATCAAAATAATTTTTCACATTGTCAGTAAGTTCCACAGTTTTTCCTTCTTTTAACTGTTTATACTTCTTCTCTAATTCAGCTTTCTGCGTAATATATCCGCTTTTTACCACATCAAGTTCTTTTATCTTTCCGTCTATGCTTCCAAGAATAAGCTCCCTGTTCTCTACATCTGATTCTTTCAAACCTATATATTTAATAACTTTAAGACGGTACTCTTTTTCCAGCTTCAAATCATCAAGTATTTTTTTCAACGAATCAGTGTTATGCTTTGCATCCTTAATCTTAGCAATGTTTGTGTTTTCTTCCTGCTGCAGATTTCTTTCATTACGTTCCAGCTCTGTTTTTACCCGGGAGAGTCTTGCAAGATTATTTCTCTCTTCCTGTGTCTCCTCTTCCATCTTCCGTTTCTCAACATCAAGATATCCATCTTCATACAATCCAAGTATATTTCTTCGAATATCGCATTGATACTCTGTATTAAATGTATCTTCATGCTCATCATAGAAGCTCAGGGAATTCTCCAGTTTTCCAATGCTTTTACTCACATCACGTATGCTTTTTTCATTATCAGCTCTTTCTTCTGATGCTTTCTGTTTTTTATTATTTGTTTCTGAAAGTATTGCTTTTTTCTCTTCTCCATGTAAAATATTTTTCTCTTTTTCATCTGAATAAAGCATATATAATATATGCCCTATTCTCTCAATCTCTCTTCTGTTATCTTCAGAATCTTCTAACAGTACTCTTATTTTCTCATCAACTTCAGCTTTATCTGCCATAAAACCTTTAATCTCATTAAAAATCCTATTACAGTCATACACATCCTGCTGCCAATTAAGTTTTTTCATAACCTCATTAAGCCCTGCAAGCTCCACTTCCTGATTAGTACGGTCTATAACTGCCTCATTCTTTTTGTCTGTTAATTCATATATCTGATAAGAAATTTTTTCATACTTAATTGTAGTTATTTCTTCATTTATACAGTTAAGATTATCCTGTTTTTCCCCTATCACATTTTCAAGATTATCTACAGTATCCTTGAGCATGTTAACATAGATAATCATCTGTGCATTCAACTCATCCCTGTTCTCCTGCATTTCCACATAATTATCTATATCTTCTTTGAGTTGTACTGTGTCCTCAAAATACTTTTCTATAATTGCCTTTCTGGCAATCTTCGACTGGTTGCTTCTGTATTGTTCAATAAATTTAAATGTGAGCTTCCTGAATTCCTCAATCTTATTCCTGTCCTGATTAAGTTTGTCCTCTATTGGTCTTAAGAACCAGTTCTCAATAAGACTTTTCTCATCCTTAGAGTTATTGAATAATTCCGATAATCCTGACTCTTTCTGGTTAACTTTCCGGATGATACTCTCCCATTCCTTGTTATTAATCTGATACTGTCTCAATGTGGAGAAATACTGACTTCTTCCATACCTGCTGTTCATGTCATATAAACGAAAATCACCCTTTCTGCTCCTGCTAATCTCTTCAAATGAATTTCTGCACTCCACAAAACTTTTAAGCAGCTTCCTGTTTCCATCCATCTTAACAACGGGAATATTATCAAGATCATACTCACATGCCCCGGAATAACTTCCTGTAAAATTATACATTTCCAATTCTTCAGAATCATTATCCTCTTTCTGATTCTTTCTAACCATCATGCCTGCAATAAATCTGTCATCACTGTTATCAAGCTTCCATTCCGTCATAACAAATGTTGGTCTGTTAGTATTAAAGTATCCCTTGAAGGCTCTGTCTCCAAAATCCCTATAAGTTTTATTCACAAACAGACTTACAATTATCTGTACAAGTACACTTTTTCCTCCACCATTTCTCAAAGAAATGAGGGTACTTTCTCCTCCAAGATCAAAAGTTTCATCATCAATTTTAATTGAATCATGGTTATAATTCAGATTCAATATTCTGATTCTTGATATTTTACTCATATTTCACCCCCATCGCCTCCATTATTCTGGCATAATTATCTTTATTCAATATCTTATATTCCATGATATTATCAAGCTTTGGTGTAGTCTTAATCATCTCATCTTCCGGTACAAATACTATCAGTCCCTGTTTGTCAAGAAAATCACATATAATACTCACAAATCCTTCCTTTGTGTATCTTGATCTGCTGCCGGCTTCCACACTCTTCAGAGCCTCATATGCTTCACTCATACTCTTATAATCCAGTACATTTTCATATAATTCACTGTATAAATTTGAGTCTTCATTTTCCCTTTCAGACTCAATATCTGCTCCGACCTTAAGTCTCTCAGACACAATGTTCTGCAATTCTCCAAGCTTAAGAAATTCTCTGGACTTACATGTACTTCCCTGACCATCATAGAATTCCACCAGCAATGTTAATATTACAAATTGTGAGAGATAATAATCCCTGTCAGTAGCATTTGGTTTACATATCTCCTTCTTTAAATCTGCCTTTGTAAATCCAAGATATTTGTTGTCAATGTCCGGCATAAGATATATTGTACTTCCATATCTCTCAATCTTACAATCTGCTATTTCTGCCTGATTTTTAACGAGACTCATTACTTCCTCCCGTTCCACATATGCCCTGTAAAGGTCATTAACACCCATATCCGTGTCACTTAATGCCCCATGACAAATCAGATAATAAAATATTTTCTGACTATATGTTATATTTTCAACCTCGTATGCCATAATACTACCTCTCTTCGTATGTGAATCCCACGTTTGAACACTTAAAGTTCTTCGTATTTCCCATCTCGTCCGTTACATCTCTAAAATACACGTAATCCTCTCCCTCAACAGGGAAAATGTGTATCTTCTTTATTTTCTTATATATTCTGTCTTCCATAATTGCAAGTAACATCTCATTCAACACAAAACCTTCCGATGTGTCCATAAGATATTCTGTCTGCTCCTTCCTCAGCTCATCAATATCTATAATTCCCTCTGTAAGAAATTCAATCACAACCTCTCTGAATATCTCCATCGTCGGAATAAGCTTTCTTCTCTCATCATCACTGCATTCATCACTTAACATTCTGAGATTTAATTGCCCCCATTCTAAAAGTTTATCTAATAATACCTCTATGCTATTGGAATATTTTTTCATTCGCTCCAGTCTTTGACGTTCTTTTTCCCGGTTATATTCCTCCTCATCAAAATCCAGTTCCACATCCTCTGCTTCTTCACTGTTTTTCTTAATTTTCTTCTGGTATTCCAACATCTTCTCAGGATTAAAAATCTTGTCCATATGTCCTACAAACAGCGGATTAAATATTTTGTCTACACTGCCAATTAAAGAAGCATCATTTAGGATAACATCATACAAACCACTCCTAAATGGAAATCTCTGCACCAAAGTCATATTAGAGTAATTCTCAAGCTCGTAATCATACAGCTTTTTCAAATCAAAATGTTGATCCAAAATTCTCTGATGCTCGTCCAGTGTTCTTGTAAGATACTGTCCAATCACTTTCAAATGGTTAAGATTTGCCTTTTCTTTATCGTCAAAATCATCTGAATTCAATGATTTTTCTTCAAATTCCCAGATTTTTTCATTAATATACTGTCTGTGCATTTTGAATTTATCACGTGTTTCTTCCACAGTATTTATGTTTTCTTCCATAATCTGTCTGTACTCTTCAACTGAATAGGATAAAGCATTTCTTTTAATAGAACGAACCGCCTCATCTATTTTCTGGCTCTGTTTCCTTAACTGACCAAAGATATTCTTTATATCATCAACAGCCTTATTATAGTCAGCCTTATCAAGATGCAATTTAAACAACATTTCCTGAATGGTAAGCTTAAGATTATTCTCCATCTCCATAGTTGCAAGAATCATATTATATCCTTCATCCGTAAGATAATATGCCGTTCTTTTAACGCCACCATCCTGATAAACCACCTTATTATCTATATATCTTATATTTATATCCTTATAGGTCCTATTGTCATAATCAAATGCTTTAAAATACATTGAATTACCGGAATTACCCAGGATATCCTCCACCATAAACCTTGATAATTCCTTACTCTCTTCAAAATTCATTGAACGCCCGTAATATTCTAAGTTAACATCTTCTATGAACATAGCAATATCATCTATTGTGCATTCTTCCTCTCTAAGGGAGTATTCCATTACATACAACAGCAATGTAAAAAGCATATTCATCTGCTCATCTCTTGTATCTATACCATACTCTTTCCACATTTTTTTATCAAAACTGTTGCTGCAAAGAACCGAGTATCTTCCAACACATTTCATTCTCGTATCAAAGTTTTTAAGAAAATCATTATCTATCATCCGTTATCCCCAATCGTGTTCATTAAGTATTTCCTGTGGTATATACCTGCCCTCTCGCAGAATGTGCAGTATCTGTTTTCTCCTGTCCGGAGCAAAATAATCTAAAAATTCTTTATCTATATTATCATTCTGCTTTTCCTTTGTATATGGTAATCCTTCAACACCTATGCAGTCAGCTTTATCAAGCATAGCCTCATATGCTGATACGAATGGTTCAATCTTTACTGCATTTCCATTTGCATTAATCCAGTTCATTACCACAAGATGCTCATATATTAGTATTCCCTCATAATCTATATCTCCAAAATAATACAGATTATTGTCACTTTTAAAATATGACTCTGCGCCTTGTGCATAGTCAGAAAAAGTCTTCCATATTCTCTTTCCACCACCATATATCAATGTATCAAACTCCCTGTTAAGTATTACATTTCCATTCCTCTCCATATATCTTCTAATGTCATAAAATGTATCTTTATTCTCTATTATTAAAATGTTCTGTTGGGATTTTTTTGAATATGAATAATATGAAAGTGGTTCCGACGTTTCATAAAAGCAGAGTTTCTCAATGTTTATTCCTAATCTTTTGCAGAACTGAAGACCTCCCTCTTCCTGAAAAAATTTCTCTTTCCTGAAAATTTCAAAACTACGCTCATTTTTAGTTTCACTTATATTTAATAAATCAGATCTGTCTTTGAGATATTCACTTAAAAGCTTAATATTATGTTCGTCCTCTGCATACTTCTCCGGGTGTTTTTTATAATATTCTGTATTTATAAGGGGATGAATTCTATATGTCAATTCTTCAAAAACATCACTGTAATCTTTTTCCTCTTCGAAGTGCCAGAAAGCTTTAGGAAGAGAAGGAGTTTTTCCATTTATCCCTGCATGTTTAATAGGTTTAATCTTACCTTTGTCTATTAAATCTGTGATATATTTATAGACATCCATATAATCTTTACCCGGGTTATCCTTAATTATATCCTTTAAAAATATTTTTGTTTTCTTCATTGAGAACCACCTCATAGCTTCAATATTACAATCTGTGAATTTTCAACTAATAAACCAAGAGTCTTAATTGCAATTCCATTCCTTCGATACAATTCACGCACGTCTTAGTATCTCATTCAAGTCGAGCGCCCGCGAATAATTACTGTCATCCCTGCTCCAATATTTTCTTATGTTACATAAATAGTTCATAAAAACACAGGCACATATCCTTCAAAAAAACCCACTAACCCGCATGGTTACTGGGTTTTCACACCCTTTGTCATGTTGCTAATATCCGCAATCATAAGGTTAAGACATGGCGTACAGACTGTTTGATTTTGTAAACATGTGGCGGGTACGCCGATATTTTGTAACACTTTTATTGAAACCGATATTTTCCCAGATATTCATCCTCAGTCGCTATAGACGGCTCATACCAGTCAGCTTTCTTCAGAGCCCATTCAATCCATTCTGGAGTACCTTCTCAAACAGGGTAATCTACATTCTTTACACCTACAACACTCAAATAATTAGTATCACTCAAGCCCGCTTAAACTGGGCATTTCTTAGAGAGTAAACAGACCGTCTCCACATGTGAGGGTGCTGACGAAGAATACAATTCTTCAGTAGTGTCTGATGAAGAAAAACACAATTCTTCGTCATGCCCCTGTCCCTCAATAATCTGTTTCTTATCGTTTAATTTCATCTCATCACTAACATTCAAAAGCTCAGTCTGATTAGCCATAATCAAGCCCTCCTATGAATGTTTTTTAGGTCCGTGACCTATATATTTTAACACCCTACTCGTCCCAGTAATCAAGTGACTCCTGCGTCGTAGTAGCGATGCCAAATAACTTGTACATAAAATCTTCTCTTTCGTCAAACATTTCCGCAATGATTATCTTGTCGCTTTCAATTCGATAAAATAAGTAATTACGTCCGGCATAAATATATCTGTAATCACACTCTATGCCATACATGGATGATACAGAGATTCCTCTTTCTTCAAAATCCTCCAAGCCTCTTGCAGCATCTGTAATCTGCTTTATGGATTTTCTGGATACTTCAGCACCAAATTCACTTGTAAGGCGAGCTCTTAAATTCTTTAGTTTCCGCCTTACAATCTGGGAATATTCAACCTTCTTCAATCACTATACCCCCAATTCTTTTTCTAAATCATCTGCTGATAAGGTTCCTTCCTCACGAATAGATATTTCCGCTTCATTCAGCTTGCTCATAAGCTGGTAAAGTGCTTTCTGCTTGTCCAGTTCGTCAAGTTCCTTCATATCTATAATGGCACACTGACCGTGTCCGTTTCGTGTGAGATACACACGGTTTCCATATGCAACTTCATTGATAACTGCGGTATAATTTCTTAAATCTGAAATCGGTTTAATATTAGGCATGTCAATTCCTCCAATCATACATTTGAAATAATATGCTACTTCTTCTACAATAGATTATACACATCCACAGCAGATTATTCAACATATTTGCTCGTTAATTTACAGCAAGTTTTATGCCTAATCCACCACATCCGCCGTCACTTTCCCTTTGAACCATTCCTTTGCATTTGGTACAACACTGTTGCCATTCTCTTGCTGACATCCTTCTGATTAGAAACATTCTCCTGAAGAATCACTATCGCGAAATAATTCTCTATTGTCTTTATGCAAGTACATAATCTAACTCCAATTCATAATAATATTTAAACGTAGACATCGGATACTTTCTGATATACAAATCCACATCACTTCTTGTGATTCCATGAATGGATATATACTCTGCGAATTTCTCTCTTGCCTCCACATAAGAATAATCTAAATACGCATCAAGATTTTCAACAGCTCCAGCATCTGTAACACATACACATTCTCTTTTGTTATTTGCACGATTGGTTTTCTCACATATAATCTTCTGTTACCGATCCGAACCTCTCTGTCTGACGAGTTGGTATTATTACTTACAATCTCAACCACTTGAGGAACCTGTGTAGTAATCCCTATCTGGTTAGCAAATGAATTGCCTCCATAGAAACCATCGATATTATCTCCTTTAGAGATAAAACGATATCTCGCCACCATATCTGCATTAGGACCAATTGTAGAATTTAGTAGTGTCTTCTTTGGAATAAAATATACCCCCGTGTCGTACTTCTGCAACAAGCCCTTATCACAGAGTTTCTTCAGCTGCTGATTTAAGGCAGACTTCGTAATATCCTCTCTCCAAATCCGAAAAGAAAATCAGCTCTGCTTCTTTATAATGTTCTTTTATATAATTGTATAGCATCGTCTTTTCTCCTTTCTTAACATTTTGGGTTATATAATTCTATTTTGTTAAGTTTATTATTTTCTAAGACACAAACTATGTCAATTATATTCTTCCGTAAATTATTTGAAATATTCAAGCAAAAGCCGCTGCTTCCCTTTTCAGCTGGTCGATATCTGCTGATGTATTATTATCTGCAATCATCTGAATAATATCTTTTACCTGTGTCTGGAATTTCTGCCATGAATTATTTACAAGCTCAGATGCTGTGGAAATCTTGGTATTCTGCTCATCTGTGAGATTGTCCTGATTTAAAGCTATGACCACCTTTGCATTGTACTGATTAAGCTGTGCGGAACCGCTCCTTTGCATCTGGCTGATATTCTCATTTAGTCCATTCTCTGTTCTCCTTCTCCAGCTTTTCATTAAGTGAAGTAAGATTCTTTGCTACAGCTTCATCAAGACGGATTGTTTCCATCTGTTTGAGCATGCAATGTTTGGATTTCGGTTTGATTTGTCAGCGCTGCCTTATCATATACCGATTTTAGGTATAAAAAATTTGCAATATGACGCACTGCTTCTTCTATTGATAATCCGTTATAAGAAAATTCCTTTTCCTGTGACGTTTCCTTATATAATGCAAATCAATTTTTGTATCAAAAATTCAGTTGTTGTATCAATCAGCTTAATCAGACAAGCAGGCTGTTTGCATCCAATAAAAATTCTTTCACGCCCATCATCAAATAACCATTCTCATCATAACGAGGTTTCATACTCTTCTCGACAATAATAATCTTTTTGAAAGAATCCATAGTGCGTTCAAATGATATGGTCTCCTGCTCATACTTTTCTTTATTTGGGATTGCATAAGCCGACTGAATATAATACTTCTTACTTCCCAAAGTGGCTATAAAATCAATCTCTCTCTGCACACGCACATCTTTTCCATCAGCATCCTTTTCCCTTGATTCCACTGTTCCAACATCTACCTGGTAACCTCGAAACCTTAATTCATTGTAGATGATATTTTCCATAATGTGAGTTTCTTCAATCTGCCTGAAAGCTAACCGTGCATTTCTGAGTCCTATATCCTCAAAATATATTTTATACGGTGTACCAATATATTTTCTTCCCTTAACATTATATCTTTTTACACGGTTGAGAATAAAAGCTTCTTCCGCATAGCCAATATACTTATCAACCGTTGTATCGCATGTAGTCGTTCCGTGAACTGAATTCATTGTACTGGCTATTTTTCTAGGATTTGTTAATGTAGAAATTCCCGATGCAATTACATCCATTACCTCACCAAGTACAGTTTCATCCTGTACTGAATATCTAAGAATGATATCTCTAAGATATACATTCGTCATCTGTGAGATCAAATAGTTCGTCTTCTGTTCTTCAGTTGTCATGAGTGCAACTGCCGGAAGTCCGCCATACACAGAGTAATCATCATAGGCATCCCCTTTTTCGCCCTGCTTGAAAGCATAATATTCCGAGAATGATAAAGGAAGGACATGGATCTCATCTCCTCTGCCCTCAAATTCAGTCAATATGTCCTTTGATAAGAACTTAGAATTACTACCCGTAACATAAACATCCACATTGCTATTACGAAGGAAACCATTCAATACCGACTCAAATGCACCTAGCTTCTGCACCTCATCCAATAAAAGATAATGCATTTCATCACCTTTTATCTGTGGCATTAACCAGTTAAGAAACTTGGAAGGATCCACTTTTCGATTTTCCTTTTCGTTGTCGAGAATAATAGGGTCTTCTCCTATTTTTATTAAATCCTGTGCTGTATCAAAGGCAAACTTAATAATATGATCCTCTGCTATATTTTCACTTTTCAAATGATTATAAAACAATGTATTTAACAGATACGATTTTCCACATCTTCGTATCCCCGGTTATTACTTTAATAAATCCATTATGTTTTCTAACAATAAGTCGCTCAAGGTATACATCTCTATTTATTTCCATAGTAACCTCCGTTTAATTTTTTTGCCGCAAACGGCATTTTTATTAACTGACCTCTTTTTATAATTTCATATATCATTCATCTTCTTTTCTGTTTCTCCCATATCCGTATGTCGGTGGCAACATCCCATGTTGTTTCTCACACGGGATGTTTTTTCATGTCGAAATTAGGACTTTCTCTTTTTTCAAATACATAACTGTCAGAAAGTGCAAGACCCAATCGGAAAGAGATATAAATCAGCAACCTCCACTTCTAATGCACACTTTCTAAGACCATTTAAGTCATGAACATTTGCTGAATCTAAAAGTAAAATCAATTCAGATACAGTTGTGTTAACTCTTCGTACATAGCTTGCAGGCGGTGGTAATTATTTTGATGAATTACTTGCCCGTATCAGAGATATCCGTTCCTCAGAAAAAGTCTTCTGGCGAAAAGTGCTAGAAATCTATGCGGCCAGTATCGACTATGACCCTCGTGCGGAAAGCTCTGTACTCTTCTTTAAGCAGGTGCAGAATAAAATGCACTGGGCCGCTCATAAACATACTGCCGCTGAGGTTATCTTTGAACGAGCAAACGCTGAAAAAGAAAATATGGGGCTCACCTCATGGGCACATGATGAAATCCATCGTTCCGATATTGAAGTTGCAAAAAATTATCTTACAGAGCAGGAACTTGATGCTCTAAACAAGAATCTGGGTTTCTGATTTTCTATTTACCTTATGTTGTTTTATCATTTAAATTTCAATAAAAGCACCTACCATTTTCGCTCAATGGACAAGTTTCCCCCTACATCAAATATAAGAGTTAAAAGCCGCATACTAAAATGTGACCTTTATCCTTGAAAGCCTTTATTTTAAGCCTTTTTTAATATTCTCTATTTCACCTTTGACATCAATACTACCGTCTCCACGTGCTCCGAAAAACAGAACATATCAACAGGCCACGCGCTTTCTGCCACATAACCATTCTTTGTAAAGAACTCTAAATCCCTTGAAAGTGTCTCCGGGTTACATGACACATACACAACCCTTTGAGGCGACAGCTTTATAACAGATTTCATAAACACTTCCGTGCTTCCTGCTCTTGGCGGATCCATAATCACAACATCTGCCTTTTCACCTGCTGCTGCCATTTTTACCATGAAATCCGACGCATCATCACACACAAATCGTATGTTCTTTATTCCATTCGCTTTTGCATTGTTTATAGCGTCTCTAACTGCATCCTTATTAAGCTCTACACCTATAACCTCGCCTGCCTGCTTTGAAGCTACCATACCAATCGTACCGATTCCACAGTAAGCATCAATAACACGCTCATTGCCATTAAGCCTGGCAAGACTTATGGCTTTTTTGTACAGCTTTTCTGTCTGCTCTGAATTTATCTGATAAAATGACTGCGGTGAAATTCTGAATTTAAGCCCACACAGTTCATCTTCTATATAACCTCTGCCATATATGGGAATATCTCTTTTTCCAAGCACCATACTGTCATTCTTGTCATTGACATTAAGGACAATAGAAGTAATCTCAGGATGAAGCTTCCTAAGTGCCTTTGCAAAATTGTTCTTTGATGGCATAACCGGTGAACGAAGAACTATGACAACCAGCACCTGTCCTGTTACGTGTCCTACTCGTACCATCACATGCCTTAAAAGTCCATATCCTGTATCTTCATTATATATCTGAATTTTAAAAGATTTTGCCAAATCGCGTATGTCTCTTATGATGCTGTCTGCCACTTCTTTCTCGATAAGACAGGAATCAATGTTTACTACCTGATGGCTCTTTGCCTCATACATACCGGAAACAATCTGACCTTTTCTCGTTCTGGCAAAAGCTGCATTAACCTTATTCCTGTAATGATACGGATTCTTCATTCCAAGAATCTGCTTTACAGTGCAGTATTTTCCAATCAGCCTCTCCACCGTTGCCTGCTTTTTCTTAAGAGACTCCTTGTATTCTCCATCAATATATTTACATCCGCCACACGACTTACTGTACGGGCAAATCTGCTTATTAAGTTGCTGTTTCTTGTTTTGATTTCTCTTATCCATATAAACCTCTACTTCGATTCTGCTATTTTAGCAGCAAGCTCTTCAAGATATGCCCATCTGTCCATCTTCATCTCCAGTTCTTCCTCTGCTTCCTGCTTCTTTTGTGCCAGTTCGTTAAGTTTGATAAAATCACTTACACACTTATTCATCTGCTCATCACAATCACTGATTATCTGTTCAAGCTTTTCTATATCATCTTCGATTGTTTCGTATTCCTTCTGCTCATTGTAGGTGAACTTTAATTTCTTTTCCCTGTTTTTGTTCCAGTTGTCTCTGGTATTTCCTGACTCATTAGACTTATTCTGTGAAGACTCATTGTTCTCCCCGGAAGAAGACTCCGCCTCAACAGATTTGCGAAGAGCATAATCACTATATCCACCCTCATACTGATTAATCACGCCATCCTCAAAGGCAAAAATTCTCCTCATAGTCCTGTCGAGAAAATATCTGTCGTGAGATACGGTAATTACAATCCCATCGAAATTATCAAGATAATCCTCCAGAATCGTAAGTGTCGTAATATCCAGATCATTAGTCGGCTCATCAAGAATAAGCACATTTGGTGCCTCCATCAATACTCTCAGGAGATTAAGCCTTCTCTTTTCTCCGCCGGATAATTTCTCAATGAGTCCATACTGCTTGGACGCATTGAATAAAAAACGTTCCAGCATCTGCGAAGCAGAGATTGTTCCTTCAGGTGTCTTAACATATTCCGCCGTTTCCCTAATGTACTCAATAACTTTAAGCTTAGGATTCATATACGCAATTCCAGCTTCCGGATTATTCTGAATCTCCTGGGAATAATATCCGATTTTCACAGTTTGTCCAACTGTAATATCTCCTGAATCAGGCTTCTCGATACCGGATATCAGCTTCATAAGAGTTGTCTTTCCGCAGCCATTTTTTCCAATAAATCCCACTCTGTCACCCTTTAAGAAAATATATGAAAATTCATTTATCAGCTTTTTATCTCCATACGCTTTATTGATGTTATTAAGCTCAATTGTGGTTCTTCCAAGTCTTGAAGATACTGAACCCATTTCAACCTTGCCTTCTGTTTCCGGTGCCTTCATATTCTTGAGCTCTTCATATCTCTCAAGTCTTGCCTTCTGCTTTGTGGAACGCGCTCTCGCACCTCTTTTAACCCACTCAAGCTCTGTCCTTAAAATCGACTGTCTTTTTCTCTCAGAGGCAATCGCCATATCCTCACGCTCCGCCTTAAGCTTTAAGAAACCAGAATAATTGGCATCATAGCTGTATATCTTTCCCTTATCCACTTCCACGATTCTGCCTGTTACACTGTCAAGAAAATATCTGTCATGTGTGACCATGATAAGCGCGCCCTTCCACTTATGCAAAAAATCCTCAAGCCAGTCAGCCATATCATTATCCAGATGGTTGGTAGGCTCATCCATTATAAGAATATCAGCGTCAGTAACAAGGGCTGACACAAGGGCAATTCTCTTTCTCTGCCCTCCGGACATTACTGATGTGTCCTGGTCAAAATCTGTAATACCAAGTCTTGTAAGCATATTTGAGGCTTTACTCTTAATGTCCCATTCTGTGTACACACTACTTACATTCTGTCTTAAAATACTCTCCATAACGGTTTCATGCTCTAAAAAAACCGGCTGCTGTGGAAGATATCTTATGACAATATTGTTGGCAACTGTTACAGTTCCCGAATCCGGCTCCTCAACTCCTGCAATAATTTTTAAAAGAGTGGATTTACCTGTTCCATTAACGCCAATAACACCGACCTTTTCCCCCTCCTGGAGGAAAAAGTCAGCGTTATCAAATAAAGGAGTTTCCGTATATGCTTTTGTTAATTTCTCAATAGATAAAATATTCATAACGTACTAGCTTCTTTCTGCTACAAAAGCACTTAAGCCTGCAACCATCACTGTATTTTGCACAAGCTCGGTTCCTTTTGCAATTTTGCCATTACATACAAGTACCTTATACTGGTCATCAAGTTCAATGCTTACCGATTTCTCCGAAGCATTATAAACAACTACCAAATCACCGATTGTATATCCCACTACCTGCTTCTCTTTCAAATCCATAAATCTGATTCTGTCAGCAGATTCCCTACTCAAATCATAAATCTCCGGATATCTCTTTCTAAGCTTTATCAATCCTTTATAATAGTCTGTCAAATCAGAATATTCACTCATTCTTGTCCAGTCAAGCATATTGAGCTTCTTGCCTAAATTAAAACTGTTATCTTCACCAAGCTTAGTTCTTGCAGCTTCCTCACCAGCCTGCCAGAAAGGAACACCCTTTGACAACTGAACGATTGTTGCACAAAGCTTGTTCATAGCTATAAGCTTTTCATTTCTCTTAGTGTAACTTCCGTCCTTCAAAACAGAATCGACTAATTTGTCCCAAAGAGTACTGTTATCATGTGCTGATACATAATTGATAAGTTTTGCCGGTGTAGCCGGTTGTTCAAATGACTCATCAAATCCACCAGGAATCACTCTCTTTAAATCCTCTTCCTTGTCCGGTAAACCATTAACAAACCCCGGTGTCTCAAGCTCATCAAATCTTCCCTTTACCGTATCTCTTATATCATCATTAAACACAAGAATTCTGTCACTAAGCATATTGATTGCAAGCTTGTTAGCTGCCACAGAATCTTCCTTAAAACATGTAGGAGCTGCAGCCCAAGGTTCACCATACATAATCATATCCTTACCACAACCCTCAATTGTATCAAGAGCTGCTCTAATCTGATTCATAGTCTCCACATCATGAAGTCCCATAAGGTCAAATCTGAATCCATCTACATGATATTCATTTGCCCAGTACATAACTGAGTCGATCATATATCTTCTGTACATCTCTCTGTCACTTGCTGTATCATTGCCACAGGCAGAACCATCAGTATATTTACCATCCTCATCCTGTCTGTAATAGTATCCCGGTACTGTTTTTTCAAAAACAGAATCAAGTGAATAAGTGTGATTATATACCACGTCCATAACTACAGATATACCTGCTTTGTGAAGAGCCATAACCATCTCTTTGAATTCTTTAATTCTTACCGCACCATCAAACGGATCAGTTGAGTAAGATCCTTCCGGAACATTATAGTTAACAGGATCATAACCCCAGTTAATATTCTCACAATCCTTACTCTCATCAATTGAACCATAGTCATACGATGGCAATAAATGAACATGTGTTACACCCAAATCCTTCAGATAGTTAACACAAGTCTTAATTCTCCCTTCACCATTAAGAGTAGTATTCTCCTCTGTAAATGCTAAAAACTTACCTCTGTGTTCAGGCTTAACACCACTTGCAGGGTCATTAGAAAAATCACCAACATGAACCTCCCAAATCTGTGTCTCCTCCAACGGATAAGTAACATGCTTATCACTCTCGAATCCCTCAGGGTTAGTTCTAGATAAATCGATTACCATACTTCTAAGGCTGTTAACACCACTTGCCTTCGCGTACACATCGCTTGTCTCTTTTGTCACTCCGTCGACAGTGACATTGTATGTGTAATAAACACCATCTAAATCTTTTTCAACAGTGTATTCGTATACGCCTCTGTCTCCCGCCTTCATCTCATATGTTGCAAGCTTAGAATCACCTTCTTCATCCGCACTTCCCTTTGTAAAAAGATTCAATTCTACAGAAGAAGCTATAGGCGCCCACACCTTAAAAGTAGTAGAATCCTTAGAATAGCTTGCTCCTAAGTCCTTACCTTCATATGCGTATTTTTCATCAAATTCTTTTGTATTAAACATCTTAATATCCACTCTTTTTTCCTCCTAAGCCGATAAATATTTTATCTCAAAAAATATGCAAATATTATAACATATGCACACATTAATTGCACCTACTAAATCAAACAATTACATATGGAAAAAACAGATAGTAAATGCTACAATTGTATCTATAAAAATTATAGTATCGACGCAAGGCGTCTGCAGAATGGAAAATATTATGACAAAAAAACAACGAACGATTGAAATTATAAACAGATTAAAAGAAGAATATCCGGTTGCAGAGTGTACGCTGGATTACAACGAGGCCTGGAAATTATTAGTAAGTGTGCGCCTTGCTGCCCAATGTACAGATGCAAGGGTAAACACCATTGTTCCAATTCTTTTTGACAGTTATCCCTCTATAGAAGCACTGGCAAACGCACCGGTCGAAGATATAGAAGCGATTGTCAAGCCTTGTGGTCTTGGCAAAAGCAAGGCTCGTGATATCAGTCTTTGTATGAAAGCTCTACGGGATAATTTTGATTGTACAGTTCCTGACAATATGAATGATTTGCTATCTCTCCCGGGAGTAGGAAGAAAAAGTGCCAACTTAATTCTTGGTGATGTGTATGGCAAACCCGCTATTGTAACAGACACTCACTGTATAAGACTTACAAACCGTATGGGAATAATTGATGGCATTAAAGAGCCTAAAAAAGTAGAAATGGAATTGTGGAAGCTTGTTCCACCAGAAGAGGGAAATGATTTCTGTCACCGCCTTGTAATGCATGGCCGTGAAATATGTACAGCCAGAACCACACCGTATTGCGACAGGTGCTGTCTGGCTGATATCTGCAAGAAAAAAATATAACCGGCAATAGAGTCTCTACGACTTTATTGCCCATCTCATCTTGGTACACTTTGACCTCGGATTAATCTGACACTCTTTTACCGATGGTCTTATTACATCCTGGCACACCTCCTCGTATTCTCCTGCTCTTTTAAGTTCTTTAAAAGATTTCTTTACAAGTCTGTCTTCGCCGGAATGAAAAGTAAGAATTGCTATTCTTCCTCCCGGATTCATAACCTGCGGCAATTTTTCTAGAAATTCATACAACACTTCAAACTCACTGTTCACATCTATTCTAAGAGCCTGAAAAGTTCGCTGACACGATTTTTTTACAGCCTCCTTCTGCTCACTCTTTGGCAGGAATGACAACGCCCTCTCAATTACTTTTTTCAAATCTGTTGTGGTCTCAATATCCCCACCGCGATTAAATGTCTTAGTCACTTCCCTTGCAATCTCCTTTGCATATGGCTCATCAGAATTCTCTATAAGCATTCCCACAAGCTCATACTCATCCACCTGACGAAGTCTCTTAGCCGCACTGTCACCTTTTAGCGGATTCATCCTAAGATCCAGCGGTCCCTCAACTTTATATGAAAATCCTCTGTCAGGGTTATCTATCTGCATAGATGATACACCTAAATCCGCCAATAAAAAATCGAACTTGCCATACTCTGCCGCCACCTCATCTATATTGGCAAAATTCGTAAGCTTTACAGTCAGTATATCCTCCCCAAAACCGGCATTTCTGAGACGTTTTGTTGTCTTCTCCGATTCAATGGGATCCACATCAAGGCCACAGATATGCCCTTTTCCCTCTAACTTTTCAAGCATAGCTTTCGTATGCCCGCCATAACCAAGAGTTGCATCAAGTCCTCTCTGCCCCGGCTTAATATCCAAAAAATCCAGTATTTCTTCAACCATGATAGATATATGCATTCCTGCCGGAGTACTTCCTTTACCAATTACTTTTTGAATGGTATCTGCATATTTTTCCGGATTGTGCTCTTTATATTTTTCCTTATAACTCTTAGGATGTGTTCCTGAATATCTGGGTCTTCTTTTATGCTTTACTTCACTAATATTGTTATCCATTTTTTCCTCATTTCTGTCAAAATATACTATTGTTTCAGTACCATAACAGCCTCATAAATTATTTCCCCTATTGAGTATAAATACTCTGCTCCTTTTTTACTCCAAATACTACAACAATTCCAACAAATCTTCTTTTGTCATATTCACGATATTTCCGTTTTCTCCACTAAGTATCTCATTAGCCAGGTCAGCTTTATCCTGCTGCATCTTTACTATTTTTTCCTCTATTGTTCCTTTTATTATCAGCTTATATACTGTTACTATTTTAGTCTGGCCGATTCGGTGTGCTCTGTCTGTAGCCTGATTCTGTGCCGCAACATTCCACCATGGGTCATAGTGAATAACCATGTCGGCACCTGTCAGATTTAGTCCTGTTCCTCCTGCTTTTAGAGATATCAAAAATACCGGTACGTCGTTCGAGTTGTACTTCTTAACAAGTTCCAATCGCTTCTCCTTCGGTGTTGCACCTGTTATGGTGTAATATGCTATATTCTTTTTCTCAAGTTCCCCGGCAAGGATATCAAGCATAGTTGTAAACTGTGAGAATATGAGCATCTTGTGCTCGCCCTCGACTGCCCGCTCTATGAGGTCGAGGCAGGCTTCCTTCTTGGCCGATTCACCGTGATAGTTCTCGACCATAAGTGCAGGATCGCAGCATATCTGGCGAATTCTTGTAAGTTCTGAAAGTATCTGTATCTTGTTTCTTTTAAAGGTCTCCTCGTCCTGTCCCTTTAGTGTCTCCTTCATATGTGCAACCTGCGCATCATACAGAACCTGCTGTGACTCATCCATATGCGCATACTGAAGCTCTTCAATTTTGTCAGGAAGGTCTTTTAGCACATCTCCTTTTAATCTTCTAAGGATAAATGGAGATACCATTCTCTTAAGACGCTTTGTTGCTTCTTCGTCCTTCTGCTTGACAATTGGTGTCTCTATCTCTTTTTTGAAAACATCGTAGCTGTACAAAAAGCCCGGCATCAGATAATCAAATATACTCCAAAGCTCACTGAGGCGGTTCTCTATCGGTGTTCCGGTAAGCGCCATCTTGTGCTTTGCATGTATGACTTTTACTGATTTGGCAGTGGCAGTGGTATGTGTCTTGATGTACTGTGCCTCGTCTATCACCTGATATTCAAACTGCTTGTTCTCGTACTCTGCCACATCTCGTTTTAGCAAATCGTAGGATGTGATTATGGCATCGTAATCCCTGTAATTGTCTATTATCGCTTTTCTCTCTGAGGCTTTTCCGGCCACAACCTGCGTCTTTAATTCAGGCGCAAACTGGTCAAATTCCTCCTTCCAGTTGTACACCAACGACGCCGGACATACTATAAGTGAGGTGCCAGCCTGTCCGTTTTGTTTTGTTGCAGACAGCACACTTATCATCTGAAGGGTCTTCCCAAGCCCCATGTCATCGGCAAGTATTCCACCGAAGTTATTGTCCGCAAGTACTCTTATCCATTTGTGTCCATACTTCTGATAATTCCTTAGTGTCTTCTTGAGTTCCTGCGGTGGCTCATAGTCGGCATCATCGATTGTCTTAAATCCCTTTACGAGATTTCTGAAATAGCTGTCTCTGCTTGAATATATCTCCGTACAGTTTTCAAGCATTTTATCGAGATACAGTGCCCGGTAAAGCGGAATATCCATCTTACCCGATACGAATTCCTTTGCCGATATACGCATAGATTCCATCATACCACTCAGTTCTGCGACGCTGTCATCGGTTATGTCTACGAAGTCTCCATTTTTCAGTCGGTGATACTTCTTCTTAAGCTTGTAGCTTGCAAGTATATCCAGTAACTCCTGCGACGAGATGTCCTCGGATGATATCTCCAGATTCAACAGGTCGCTTTGAACAGATACACCTACTGAGATTTTTAGATTTCTCTTCCTGTTTTTGCTCTTGAAGCGTTCCGTACAGTGCACCTCACCAATTGTCATAAGCTGTGATATTCCCTGATTTAGCAGACGGTATATCTGTTCCTCATCATTTTGGCAGCTGAGTGCGATATGCGAATTGCTTTCAGATACAACAGTATCATCTGCCTCCACCCGAATAAAACTTGGGAAATACTGTGTTGCAAGCTTAAGTGCCTCTGTCTCCTTTAGCTTATCCCGGTAATTCTCCTGTATGGCATTTGCTTCCGCCATATCTATTATTGAAAAAGTTGCATCTTCATACTTCGCCACCGGTCTGCATATCAGATATTCTTTTTCTGCATCGAGATAGAATATCACATCCATATCCTGTGGAAGAAATTCTTCTACCAATTCTCCCACGTTATTGGTAATATTGGCACATTTCTCAAGCTCCGGAAGTATTCTGTAGTAAAACTCAGCGATATTGTTGCGCCCTATGTGTATATTCACTTCACCATTTTGGGACAAATTCCAAATAGGCTCAAGCTGTTTTATATTCTCTTCGCCAAGCCTGCAAACTGCATTCTCATCTACATAGTACTGGTGCTTTGAACCGCTTATCAGCGCCGGCATTTTTCCTTCTATACAGACAGACTCTAATTCTCCTCCCCTTTTCTCAGGAAACAGCTCAAGTTCTACCTTCAATTCTCCGTCTTTTAGCAGGATACTTTTCTCTTTTTCCCGCGTATCCTTATTGATAAATGCTATTCGCTTTCCAAATTCCAGTTCAAAAAAGTCATCAAGTCTCGTTCCATAAAGATCGATATACGCACTCATACTCTCCGATTTTACTTCAGGCGCATACCAGCGTGTATTCTTCTGCTCAAGCCTGTGCTTATGCTGTATCTCCTGCTTTACCTCGCGGTTTATGTATTCGATGCATCGCTTCGCATTTTCTGTAAATGTGGCTGTTGCAAGGTCTATACACTCGTTTTTTCCCAGATTGAGTGTTTCATTATTTTTATTTTTTTGATAAAAGTCCTTGATGCTTTTCATAACATACATCTTCGTTCTTCCGATTTTGAACGACAAATGCAACTCATCTGCTTCTAATATAAGTCGCGGCTGTATGTCTACTTTTCCTACTATATCTTCATTCTGTGGCTCTTTCGCCACCTTCTGTGCATGGAGATTTCTAAATGATTCTAACATCTTTATTCCACGCAAATCTGTGGCATCTCCAACTGTATGTTTTTTCTGATATTCATCTACAAGCAACATAAGTGCTGCCACATGTCCGCATGCTTTTTTCTGGGGCTCTCTCCAGTAATATGCACCTTTTTGATACTGGCAGTTACATTTTGGCACAGCACATTCCATGCTTATTATGTCATCCTTATCCATCTCAAACTCTACACCAAATATATGTCCGTTTTTGTCATGATACGCTCCTATTGAATATGCGCGTTGCAGATTTCCTATGTAATTATCCTGTAAATATCCGACCTGTATATTCTCTAACACCACACTACCTGACTCCATATGGGCTTTCGCTTCTTCTACCACCTCTTCTGTAAACTCGACATCCTGTACTATTGAAGGCACATCAAAATACTGATACTGCTTATCCTGTTGTTCTTCAAAAAGTGGTACCGTGTTCTTCGTTCTATCCGCATCCCTGCTCATATCATGAAGCCCTTGTGCTTCTATCTCATACATTACGGCTGCCATATGCTTGCAATTCCCGCCGTCCTCGGCATATGGGCAATCGCACCACATCGTCGGGTCGTCGGGAGTACCGTAATATTCTATCTCGACATTATATATGCGACCGGAGCTGTCGCTCTTTACTGTCGCAGTTATGAAATCCTCTCCAACGTGATCTATATAAACATTGCCGTACAGATAGTATCTTTGGCCTCTCTGTAGTATTACATTTGTAAATCTGTTTTTCCACATGTGTTTATCCATAACATTACTCCATCGTTGTAAAAATAATAAAATAACCGGTATACATTATCGCCGGATATCTTTTCCTGCTTAATATTATACATTCTTGTCTCTACTGCTTCAATAGCGGTGTGAAAAACAAAGCTACATATTCCCAATATGAAGCCGTTAGTATTGTTCTACTGCCATACTTAGGTCTATTCACAGATTTCATCAATTCACACTACTATCGAGTTGCCGGCCGAGCCTTTTCAGAGGTCAGGCCTTACCTCCTAACTACCGAAAAAGCCGGAAATACGCTGCTTTCAGGTTCTTATTTATCTTTCCTTGACATCCTTGTTCCTTTTATCACACAACCTCTCCATTTCAACCTTATATTCCATCAATCTCAAAAGATACTGCGGAACCCTTCTATTTCCTAATTCCCAATCTGTTTCCGTCATGTAAGGAATTTCAAAGTACTCACAAAATTCTTTTCTATTCATACCGGTACTTTCTCTTAATTTTTTCAATTCTTCTCTTGCTTCCATAGTTCACCTCTTTATGCATTGCATAAACAAATTATATGATTTTTATTACCTACGGTCAATAACCTATTTTCATAAAAACAATGAACCTCGGCAAAAACTTTACCGAGGCTTACTATAAAATTTATTAACAATAACTAGCGTAATAATGCCAGACAGATTTCTCCAACTGGCACTTTATATACTATTTCTTGCAAATTTTAGAATTATTGTATCAATGAAATTTGTATGTTACATCATCCCAAAATGCTTCAATGCATCCCTAATAGCCTTTTTCTTATCCTCCGGACACTGTGGTTGTTTCGCATCTTCTGATTTCGGTTTATTATAGTTCTCCCTCTCAATAATGCCGCACTTCTTCTTAACCTGGGCTATATACAGGTTCGAAACACGCATCCCATCATTATGCTCGGCCACATATTTCTTAATTTCCTCATAAGTTGCTTTACTCTCCGCCGCTGTCAAATCCATCTCATCCATGTCCACAGTCACATTCACATGATGCTTCGCTTCATGAAGTTTGGACAATAAACATATCGTCTCCATATGCGGAAAAACTTTACTCTGCATTAACATTCGCGCACGTATTTTGGGATTTTTACCCTCTTATTTTCAAAGTAGCAATATGGCAGTCTCTACCTCACAGGTTTGTCCAAATAGTTTTTTATTTCTGCTCTATCTTATTACTTATATTCTGTGCCTCATTCAAAATTCGCATCTGATATTCTGCTATTTCTTTTAAAACCAAGAATCTTTCCTCTTTTGATTTGCCTTCACGTATCATCTGTGCATTATGAGTTTCCAAATTTGATAATACCGTTAATTCATTTATCGAAGAATAATCCCTAACATTGCTATTCTTAGCTAATTCTGGATTTGCCTCTCTCCAGGCTTTCGCTGTAAATCCAAACAATGCAACATTTAATAAATCAGCCTCTTCGGCATATGGCACCCAACTAAGTTCTTCTCTATAGTTACAAACTGGGATCAAGTAATTTTTCACTGCATCTGTCTGTATCAAATAATTATTCTTTGAAAGAAACCTCTTTGCATTCCACTCAATTTTCTTAATATCGTTTTCCTGTTCTTTAAGTCGTTGAAATTCCTTAATAAGATATAATTTAAAAACAGGACTAATAGCAGATGCAAACTCAAAAGCTATATCCTTATGAGCATACGTTCCACCATAACGACCTTTTTTCACAAAAAGACCAATGGCATTTGTTTTTTCAATCCATTCACTTACGCTTAGAACAAATGTATGCAGTCCAGCTTCTGCTTTAAAGTGGTCGAATTCGACCACTTTAAAATCTGAGTTGTATATCTGCTCCCATGTTCCCAAAAATTCCAGGGTATTTCTATTTCTTAACCAATTTTTTATTACATCAGCAGCTCTCGAACTATCTGATTTAGCAGCTACCATATCTGTAATGCAAATATAATCATCAATATCCGCTTCGGACACTGTAATAGGGATATCTTGTACTGTTATAATTCTATTCGTTGCCATACTTCTCCTTCTTTTCCTTTACCATATTTTCCATTCGAATATAATATGCTAAAAGTCTGAAAACATAATCTGGCGCATTGCGTGTTCCTCTTTCCCATTCTGTAACAGTTCTATATGGTATATCAAAACACTCACAGAATTCCTTACGATTCATTCCTGTAGACTCTCGAAGTTTTTTAATTTCGATTTGGCATTCGGTTAATTTTTCCATTTATTATCGCCTCCTATTTACACATTGTGTATATTATATCGCAATAGTTATCATTACACAATGTGTAAAAATAGGCAGTTTCAAATTAATTCAACTCCTTCTCAATCACAATGATTGATTCCTCATTTTTACCAATCATCTCCACTGATATCTTCGTTATCATACTTCTAAACAAAGTCTTATTTTCCTTTACTGAGTCATATGCCTCATTTAATTCTTCTGTAGTTTTCAGTTTACCAACTGTCATATGTGGTACATATTGCATTCCTAAATCAAATTCACTAAATTCGTTACTATAAAGCAAATCGTGTAAATGCGTTATAATCTCCGTTCCATTTACTACATTCAGAAAAAGATAATTACCAAATCTATCCTCACATTTACTAAATCCTTGCATATCAATTTCAAATGCCTCAATTTCGCTAAGTCTTTTCTCCATAATCAATGACAGCTCATCATTTGTTATATCCATCTCAAAAGGAAAAACTAATGTTATATGTGGACGCACTAACTTTGCCAACGGGTCATATTTATCTCTAATCTCATCAATGATATTCATATTATCGAATTCCGGAAATATCATTATTGTCCTTAAACTCATAAATAAACCAACCTTTCAACATACTATTCGCGCACGTCTTGTATCACAAATACGCCCAACGTCTGCGAATAGTATCCTGCACCCTTGCAATAATAATTAGAAAAACTTACATATTAATCTACTAAAAACACAAGTACATAATCGCGGTAAAAGCCCTGAAGCCCGCTTAAACTGGGTTTTTACGCGATAGCAAGCAGACCGTCTCAACGTTACTTTCATTGTCCCAATCAAGTTTGTACAATTCCTGATCATTGAAAAATACAGGAAAGCGGAACTTGAGACTTCTTAAAATCCTGCCGTCCTCTTGTTCTGCCTCATAGATATTTACTTCCTCGAGGAAACTCTTCATAAATGTCTTTTTCTCCATATCTGTAAATCTGTCGTACAACTTATCAAAAAACAATAAGAACTGATACACATTATCGCCGGATATTTTCTCTTGCTTAATATTATACAGTCTGGTCTCTACAGCTTCAATGGAAGTTTCAATTTTCTCTATCTCATCATAGAACTTGTCCAGTCTAACCTGCATATCTTCGTATTTCTTATCGTAGTGTTTATCAGATACAGATAAATTATCCATCTGATTTGCAAGCTTATTCTTTGCACCGGTTACCTGCTTTAATCTGTCTTTTAAGCCTGCATGCTCTCTGTCCAATTCTTCCGTATCAATGCTGTTACCAATATGCTTTTGAATCTCCGCTTTGAATTTTTCATTATTCACAAGTTTACGAATTACCTCTTCCACCGCCGCATTAATTTTGTCCTCATTCCACTGCTTGCGATAAGTACACTTGTGACCATTTACAAAAGTTCTGTGTTTGCAGGCATAGTAAAAATAATCTCTGTAATAACCACCATCTGGATGCTTCTTGCGATTCACATTTCCATACATACCACTTCCACATATAGGACATTTGATAATACCGGATAAAATATGCTCGTGATCCAGACTGTGAGTTTTGATATTTGCAACACCTGTTTCCTGTCTCTTTTTGTGTACCTGATTCCACAATTCTTCTGAAACAATTGCCTCGTGAATACCATCATTTAACATATAGTTATCCTGCTTCACCACATGATACTCATTTCTTGTTCCTGGAATCTTCTCATTCTTTCTTCTGCCAAATGCAAGCTTGCCACAATAAACAGGATTATCAAGTACACCTTTTACAAAGGATGTTGAAAAACTTTCAATGGTATTATTCTGGCGAAGTTTCTTTTTGTATCCGCTGTTGTTAAGGAATGTGGCAATAGAGGCAATGCCCATAGTTGTGTTGTCATACTTATCATAAATAATACGTATTACCTCAGCTTCATCCTCTGCTATATGTAACTCGCCATTGATAAGCTGATAACCATAAGGTGCAAAACCACCGTTCCACTTACCCTCTCTTGCTTTTTGCTTTCGACCTTCCATGGTCTGCACTAATATATTCTCTCGTTCAATTTCTGCCACCGCAGATAACACAGAAATCATAAGCTTTCCAGCATCTTTGGAGCTGTCAATACCATCTTCCACACAGATAAGATTGACACCGAAGTCCTGCATTCTCTGGAGTGAAGATAATACATCCGCTGCATTTCGTCCGAATCGGGATAGTTTAAACACAAGTACGAAATCGACGTTGTCTTTACCTGTTTCAATATCCTCTAGCATCTGCTGGAACTGTGGTCTTCCTTCCACACTTTTACCAGATTTACCTTCGTCAGAGTATTCTCCTGCGATAATCATATCCTGGTAATCGGCGTATTTATGCAATTTATCTTTTTGCGCATCTAAACTGTAACCATTTACCTGTATGAAGGTGGATACACGGGTGTAGATGTAGCATTTTAGTTGTTTTTTCATGGGCACCTCCTTATGATTCCGATGTAACTCCAAGGGTAATTTCTAAGAGTTCTGCTGCTACCTGATGACTTTTTATACGCATTAGATTGTCCCAAATATCTACTTTTCCAAGAAGATTCATACCACCATCCATCTACATCCTTTCCCAAATATACGGCGCTAAAATTGTAATAATTTGAATATCCCAGTCTCTTATTCTTATAAAATTCCGGATTGTCAAAGGCTGCCAGACTTCGAATCTGATTCTGTATTCTTGGCATAAGGTTTAGTGTATCAATATAAACACCATTACTTAACACCATATGAAGTTTTCCAACCACATCTGTCTTAACAAACTCACACTTCTTTTTCCAAGGCTTAGGTCTGTTATTCATATCAGTACCGGCAAGCATCCCTCGGCTTTCCGCTAACTCTCCCTGCCACTTTACCATATATTTTTCAATATCTTCTATTCCCAGCTTTTCTGTTTTATTAAGTAAAACATCCCACTGATTTTGGTACGCATTCCAGTTTGCATCCACAAAGGCACTGTTTCCTTTTTTTAGTGCCTGTCCCTGCAGAGGCAAAGCAATCAGATTACCAATACTACTTGCCACATCCTGAGAAGGATACATTCTGTCATAATAATGGAACGACTTCATATTAATGGAAGCCGAACCCTTATCTAATAATAAAAAGCCAAAATTTCTTGCCAAAGCAGCCGGTATTGCCTTCTTAAAGAAAATCCATACATGAGCACCCTTACCGGATCTGGATCTCTCAACTAATGGCTTAATACCATTTATCTCACACATTTTCCTAAGAGCATCCACTTCCTTATGCCATTCATTATCTGTGTTTGCAAAATCTGTAGCTTCCGCTCCTTTTTCATGATTATCAAAATCAAACACAATAAACCTGCATGTTCCATTTGGCAAAAGCGGATATACACCGATTACATCGGAACCATCTTCTTTATATCCCAACAAATGAGCAATTATTTTTTTAACATCCAGTCTTGTCCATTTTGTATTTTCACACTCATCACAAAACAGCTTTTCGCCTCGTTGTTTCGGGCAAATCCTGTCATTCCATCTGTTATCGCATTGTGGAAAATAACCTCCGCTTTTTCCACGCTTGGCATAAACATCTTCTCTTCCCCAAAACATTGAAAAAAGCGTTTCGCCATATCTTCTGTAATAAAAGGCGGATTATTAATACACTCTCCCTGATCAGGGTCATACTCTTCTACATTATCTATCGTCTCTTCAAATGGATTGACTTCATCATATGGAATATTTTCTTTTTTCAATTTTTCTTTTAGTAATCTGTTCTCATATTCTAAAAGTATGACAAGCTTCCTCAAAGACTCCGCATCATATGCTTCTATATTCATAAATATCACCTGCAATTCATATATGTGTATGCGCACCTTTTACCTATGCAAAAGAAAATCAACACTTTCTCTTAATTCATCACTAAAACCTTCCAAATCAGCAGCCGTTATCACACCACTATTAATCAATGCCACAATATCGAAAATCATATTTCCTTTGCTTAATTCAAGCGCGTGCTCTGAATAATTTCCAATCGCTTTTTGATATTTCCATGTAAATCTCCTCCAATCTATGCATTGATTTCATATGCTCTTTTGTTGTCCCAACATAATTATACTGCTGTTCCAACTGTATTTCAACCAAAAATAGACAGCCTTAACTCTGACTGTCCACCCGCTAATGAGATATTTGGATTAAGGCATTGTCCTTGCCTCTCTACGGCCATTATTTCTCTGTTAATTTCTCAATTATTTTCATAACATCCGGTTGAGTAGGTGTAAATTTAACACCTCTCTTTAACATGCCCATCACTTTTCTTGCCTTTTGCTCAATTTCCTTTACAGTATGCTCACTGGTTAACATCAAATGATTTCCTGCAATAGTATATTTCCGTTCAATATATTCATCTGTAATCGGAAACATATCCTGAATCAAAAAAGCACTTTCTCTATCATCATCCAACTTCACAATATGTATAATATCACAAGGTTTTCCAGCTTTTTTCTTATTTTCAACAATCTTTTTGTACTTTTCTATTCTACTTGATAACGGTATCATCCAATACAAGCCGGAAACTGAATCCTCAAAGCAATAATAATGAGGTCTATTACCCTCTTTATTCCCTTTGAGATATGGTTCATCCATGTCCTCAAAAAATGAATCTTTTATAATATAAAATCCTGTTTTCTTCATGTATATCCACCCTTTGGTAAAAAAATCCTCCACCAGTGCTGGTGGAGGACAATACTTTCAACCCAACCATTTATATACCGCATATTGGTCAGCGGTAAACTTTCAACCCGACCATTTATATACCACCTATCGGTCAGTGGTAAACTTTCTCTATAAGAAGCTTAGCAAATCTTCCTTCAAAAGTCAATAGGTTCTACACATCTTTCAACAACTTATCAAAGAAATATATTTGCTATTATAATATGCCCAACTTTCCAAAAATTCAGTTGTTTTTATTTTTTCTTTTTGAACGCTCTTTCGTATGTATCACATCCTACTATTGCAGGATGCCGGTAATCCTTATGCTGCTTTCTGAAAATTCTTCTGATATTTCTTCACATAAGCCACATACCGCAGTCTTTTTCCTTCTGCATCATAACCCCAAGTTTCCAGATCATAGTGAAGCTCTTCAAGTATATCTTGCATAACCAATAGCCCATATTTCTCCATCATCTCAGCCAGAAATGTGCAGCATCGTTCAAATTCCTTGTTCAAACTATTCCTCCTTAATTCGTTGCTTCTGCATCGTTTCTTACATATAAAATTGTAATTACTTCATATACCAATGATACAACCACAACTCAGAAAAAGCAATAATTCAAGCTCTTATAAAAATTTATTTTCTTATCATCAAGTTCATCATTTGCCACAATAATTTTCCCATGTCCATGGCAAGATACGCAATAGAGACGGCTCTGCCTCCTCCAATGCATCTTGTCAGGGCGCTCCCCCTCTGCCCCCCTGTTATTATCCCTTTACTGTAAAATATGGAGTGAAAAACCCTATCTGCACGAAAATCCGGAGTATTACAGCCATTTTACAGTAAAAAACGAGTGATATGATTGCGGCCACAAATGAATGGCTTTTTAAAGTGCAGTAAAATTTGAAGTAAAAATTATACTTCACATTATAATATAATGTATTTTAGCGCTTTTACCGTAAAAAATGATGTGCTCTTTTTCTCTTTTTTTCCAACTATTTTAGCACATGAAAAACTGATGTAAAAATGAACTTTTACTGTAAAATACGGACCATATAGTATTAATTTGCACATTACAGTTTTCACAAAAGTACTATGTTTATTGTTTTAATTTAAATCCAACTTTTCTTCAACCAGGCTAAGCGTTTCTTCTATACTCCGATTTTCATCTCTTGTTATTACATTAAAACCTGATTTTTGGAACATCATGTATCTTTCCCGTGAATTAATTCTTTTCAGACATTCTCTGAAATTTATCATAGCATCCTCAGGATTATCTTCTTTCAATAACAACTGATATAAAAACTGTTTTTCCTTATCTTGTCTTTCAAAAAATCTCTGGACAGAAATATTAGGATCTGCTAACATAATCAAAACATGGTTTTCATCTGAAACCTTATGTAAGATTTCAATTGGAATATTAGTATCCACAAATATTTTTTTCTTTGTTCTGGAGACTAAATCCTTTAAAATTTCAAGTTCTAAGACAGTACATTCTTTCGTAACACCATTTACCCACGCCTCATATTCATCTGGAGTTCTTCTTACAAATTCACCCCAATCCTGTAAATCTCTTGTGTAAGTAAGATTAGGAAACTCTTTATCATCCAGGCTTTCTAAAAGTCTATCCTGATAATTTTCTTCGCAGGCAATTCCGTCATATTTTTCTGCCAGAAGTTTTACCATTGTAGATTTTCCAGCATATGCTGTTCCATTAATAAAGTATACATTT